>JAGRHX010000439.1 GCA_020444775.1 Gammaproteobacteria bacterium | reverse complement strand
TCCCGGTCTACGTGATGTTCACCAAGTCCGACCTGGTGGCCGGGTTCACCGAGTTCTTCGACGATCTCGGCAAGGAGGAGCGCAATCAGGTCTGGGGCATGACGTTTCCGCTCGACGGACAGCCTGGCTATGCGCTGTTCGACGAGGAGTTCGACCTGCTGCTCGCTCGACTGAACGACCGCCTGACGACGCGCCTGAACACCGAGCGCGACACGCAGCGGCGCGGCCTCATCTACGGTTTCCCGCAGCAGATGGCCTCGATGCGCGAGGCGATGTCCGCGTTCGTCAACGAGACGTTCCGCGGCAGCCGGTTCGAGAACGCGCTGATGCTGCGCGGCGTGTACTTCACCAGCGGCACCCAGGAAGGCACGCCGATCGACCGCATCATGGGCTCGCTCGGACGCGCGTTCGGCATGGACTACTCCGCGCTCGCTTCCTTCGGCGGCCAGGGGCGCAGCTACTTCATCACCAGCCTGCTGCGCGAGGTGGTGTTCGGCGAGCAGGCGCTGGTCGGCGCCAACCGCCGCTTCGAGCGCCAGCGAGCCTGGATGCAGCGTGGCGCGTATGCGCTCGCATTCCTCGCCACCATCGGCGGGGCGCTCGCCTGGTCGACGAGCTTCACTCGCAATCAGGGTGGCATCGGCCAGTTGCAGGAGGCACTCGACAACTACGACAAGTTGAACTCGGAACAGATCCCGGCCAACACCGACTTCGCCGTCATCCTGCCGAGGCTCAACTCGTTGCGGGAGATCACGCGCGTCTACGGGCAGTACGAACAGTCCGGCGTGCCGCTGACCATGGGTCTCGGGCTCTACCAGGGCGACATGCTCGGCGCCGGGGCGGAGGGCGCCTACCGGCGCGAGCTGAACCGCCTGCTCGGCAGTCGCATCGCAGCGCGCGTCGCGGAGCAGATCGCCACCACCGGCGACATCGACTTCCGCTACGAGGCGCTCAAGCTCTACCTGATGATGGCCGACCCGGAGCGCCTCGATCCGGACCTGCTGCGCCTCTGGATGAAGGTCGACTGGCGACGTTCGTTCCCCGAGGCGGTCGACAAGCAGGGCGACCTGCAGGAGCATCTGGACGCACTCATCACCGCCGGCATCGAGCCGGCCCCGGTCGACCACGAACTGATCCAGTCGGTGCGGCTCGGTCTCGGTCAGGTGCCACTGGCGCAGCTCGCCTACGGGCGGCTGAAGCGCGAGGCAGCCGGCAGCGACACGCCGCCGTTCAAGCTGGTCGACGTGCTCGGGCCCGACGGCTCGCGGGTGTTCGTGCGCGCCAGCGGCAAGCCGCTCGACGAGGCGATTCCAGGGCTGTTCACGTACCGCGGCTACTTCGAGACCTACCAGACCGAGAGCAGCCGTCTCGTCGACCAGCTCCGCAAGGAAAGCTGGGTGCTGGACGTCGGCAGCGACGATCTCAGCAAGGCCGAACTCGACAAGCTGGACCAGGATGTCGAGACGCTGTACCTGGACGAGTACGGCGAGCTCTGGCAGTCGATGCTGATGGACCTGCGCCTTGCGCCGATCAACTCGGTCGCCGAGGCGGCCAAGGTGGCGGAGGTGCTGTCCAGCACGCGTTCGCCGATGCGTACGCTGCTGCAGGCGGTCGAGCGCAACACCTCGCTCGACAAGCTGCCGGC
>JAGRHX010000438.1 GCA_020444775.1 Gammaproteobacteria bacterium | reverse complement strand
GTGTCGACGATCTCCCAGCCGAGCACCAGCAGGTCCAGCACGCCGTCCTTGACGGCCCGGCCGCTGCCCTTCAGGTACGCGAGATAGCGACTGAAGAACAGCTTCGGGTCGCGCACGTAGTCGCGGAAGGTCTCGCGATAGTCGGTGGCGAACTCGGCCCAGGCATCGCTGTCGAGCGGATTGTCGAAGATGTTCTTGTGCTCGGTGTTGCCCGGCGCGCCGGCGGCGATCCGACCGGCGCTCTGGCCGGTGCGATCCACGCGGTCCTGGTCGACCACCTCGAGCGTGCCGCGCAAGGTGCCGCCGTGCTCGCGCACCTCGGTGGCGAGCTGCTGGGCGTTGGCAGGTCCGATGCCGTCGACACCGTTCTGCTGATAGGCCCTGTGGATCTGAAGGCCCGCCGCGGCCATCAGGTTCTGCTGCAGTGTCATCCACAGTTCCAGGGCCTCGACCATCTTGCGGCGCCGGTCGCGCAGGATCTCGGCGGCGTCCTTGAAGCCCCGGGCCTCCTGGTCCTTGATCTGGTTGTCCAGCGCCGTGAGCTGGCTCTGGAAGCTCTCGTAGCCGCTGACAAAGCCCAGCCTACGGGTGTGGAACTCGCGGTTCAGATCGACCAGCTCGTTGTAGCGACGCTCCTGTTCGGCGCGCTTGGTCTCCTCGTCGGCGACCGTCACCGCCAGCTGCAGACGGCGCTCCACCTCGGTGAACTCGCGGCGCTTGTTGGCCAGCGCGGTCTCCAGGGTCGCGACCCGACCGCGCCATTCGCGGAGCTTCTCGTCGGCGACGCTGATGCGCGCCTCGAGCATGGTGGTGCGCCGGTCGCCGCGCACGAACACGTCGATGCTCTCGAAGATCGATTCGTCCTTGCGGTGGCTGGTCAGGTTGGCCTGCGCGGTGCGCTTGCGCGAGGCGTACCAGTTCATGTGCCAGCGCGCGTCGTCGAGCTCGGCCTGCAGCGCGTCGAGCTGACGCTTGTGCTCACGTTCGGCCTCGCTCAGCGTCTGTTGCGCCTGGCGCAGCCGCTCGTTCGCGGCCGCGGTCGAGGTGTTGGTGCGGCTGCGGGTGGTGGTCGGCGTGCCGCCATGGTTGTCGTAGAAGCTGCAGCGCCCGCCGGCGGCATCGTCGAAGCAGGAGAAGGTGTACGGCCCCTGCGTGAAGTCCACCGGGCCGCCCGGCCCACCGAACACCGGGTCGAAACCAAAGCCGGGCGGCGCGTAGCCACCCGGGCCGTCCAGCACGTCGTTGACGTTCACCCCGGGGAAGAACAACGGCAGCAGCTCGATGTCGCGGTTGGCGGTCTGCGGCACGCCGCCGCCGCTCATCGTGCTGCTCCCCGGCGTGGTGGATGGCGCCATCGTCGGCGCCATGGTGATCGGCGCCACGAAGGGCTGACAGCAGCCGCTGGTCAGCGTCACCGTGTTGTCCGACCAGAGGATGTTCAGCCCGCCGTTTTGGAAGGTGACGCTGTTCGAGCCGTCCGCGACGCCGGCCGGGCACTGCACCTGATTGCCCAGGTGCTGGCAGCCGACCTGGGCGCTGGCCGTGTGCCAGGACAGGATCAGCGCGAGCAACAGCAGCGGCACGGCCATGACGCGCAGTCGGGCACGGCCGGTGGAGCACACGCGGGCCCGGCTGTAGCCAAGGCTATTGCACGAAGCGTCGTTGATGAGCGAGGCGGATGTCATGCTCGGGTTCTCCCCGGATCGCGGGCGACGCTCGGGCGGGCGCGGCGGACGAACCGGGCGTGCCGCGCCGTGATGCCGATCGGCGCCCTTTGAGCGGATCAGAATTCGTACAGCACGCCGGCGCTGAACACCGACTGCTCGTAATCGTAGAAGTCGACGTTGGAGGCGCGCACGCTGCGGTCGAACTGGGCGAACACGCTGAGGCCTTCGGCACCATCCAGATCGCCGTCCAGCGCCCCCTGCACATAGGCCTGGAAGTAATAGCTGCGGTCACGACGATGCGCCCCCTGGGTGCTGAGCACGCTGGGGTTGAAGAAGCGCTTCTCCTCGGCCGACAGGAACACCCTCGCCCGCACCGCCGCGCCGAAGTCCTTGCTGGCCAGCAGGCTGAGACCGAGCCCGTCGTTGTCGAAGTCCGCGCCACGCGCGTCGGTGCGTGAATAGGTGGTCGCGATCTGGATGCGCACGTCACCCTCTTCGAAGCGCAGGTCGAGCTTGGGGGTGAGCAGATGGACCTTGGCGTCGCGGTTCAGCCGGGCGAGCCCCGGGGTTTCGCTGTAGCTGTCGATGCGATACCGATAGTCGAGGCCGAGGGCGGCCTGCTCGCTGATACGAAAGCCGATCTGCGGGCCCAGGGTGAACTGGTTCAGATAGCCCTCATCGTCGATCATGGTATGCCGATCGCTGAAGGTCGCGCCGACCGAGAAGCGCTCGGTGATGAGCCGGTCGATCTGCAGGCTGCCGTGCAGATCGACCTGGTTGATGTTCGTGGCGTTGAAGTAACGGTCGGTCTGCGCGGCGCCGGAGGCGACGATGGCCCAGGGTCCGCTGCGCACACCGGCGTAGCCGCTCAGCCCGGCGCGCAGGAAATGGTCGGCGTCGCTGCCATTCGGCGCGCCGACCCGCTCGTCGCCGAGGATGGTGATGGCGCTCGAGTTCTCACCCAGGCCCAGGCTGAAGACCGCGCCGGTCACCACCGACTCCTGACGCGGCAACTGCGCGATGCTGCGCTCCAGATAGTTGCCCACCGGCCCGGCCGGCGGCACCGCGTGCAGCTCTTGCAAGG
>JAGRHX010000437.1 GCA_020444775.1 Gammaproteobacteria bacterium | reverse complement strand
CCCGGACACCCGGCGACCCATAACGAGACTTCGAGGTGAACAGATGAACCTATTGACCAGACTCATCGCGCTACTTCGATCGGGCACCAGCACTGCTGAGGCGAGTATTCCGGGTCCGTCGAGCACCGATCCGAGCGGTGACCTCGCCAGCCATCGCACGCATGGTGGTCGCTACGAGGACCTCCACTAGACGTTGGACCCACTCGGGATACGGCATCAGGGGACGAGCACACGCAGCAGTGCAACCGGTCTGCTGTACTGCGAAAAGCATGAAGCCGAGCCCGTGTCGGCCCTTGATGTTCCTGGCAGCACGTGGGTGCACCAATCGCCTCGGAGCATTGGTGCACCCACGCCGGGCGCGCCGGCGCTCTCAACCTCCCGACTCTCTCGGTCTCCGAGTCATGGAGTGACCGTGGCCACAATGGCATGCCCACGTCACGCGCGACCACGGCGACCCGAGCTTCAACCCTTCCGCTCGCAGTAGTCGAGTCCTTCTTGCACAGCGATCCACCATCCCCGGGACCGAGCTCTCGATCCTGCGAGGCGAGAGAGGGGCCGTCGACGGTTGACCAAGACAGCAACGCGACGCCAACCCGCATCGACCGGCGTAGCACCTCGCAGTTCGAGTTTGTCTTGCCTCGACTGATTTGTTCGTATGAAACTGCACAGTTCAGTGCACTCCGTACGAGCGACCATGCCAAGATGATGTTCCGGCAATGACTTGTCGCTGCCGGTCGTTCGGAACACACTGAGCGCGACACTCGGCGTGACACGCCTCTCCCGTAGCCGCGCGAGTAACCCGACCCGGGGACTGGCGGCGCTTTACCGCCGCCCGCCGTCGCGCCCTGACAGAACCTGCTTGATACCCTCCTGGATGGGGCGCCCGGTGCCCGGCGCGGCGCACATCGACCAGGCTGGATGCACCAGGCGCGCGTGCTTGATTCACAGGCCAGACAGCCGCGGCTCACAGGAACTGCTGCCTGCCTGGCGTTTGTGCAGAAGCGCCTCCAAGCGCGGACGATCCCAATCCCTGACGTAGAGGTAGTGGCAGGACATGAACCGTGCAAAGCGAATCGCCGTGATCGGCGCTGGCGCCATCGGTGGCAACGTAGGCGGTACGCTCGCCCACCATGGTTTCGATGTGACCTTGATCGACCAATGGCCCGAGCACATCGAGGCCATCAAGCGCAACGGGCTGATCGTCAAGCGCATCGATGACGAGCTGCGCACGCGACCCCAGGCCTTGCACATTCATGAGCTGCAAGGGGTGAACGCGCCGTTCGACCATGTGTTCGTGTCGGTGAAAGCCTATGACACCCGCTGGGCGTGCATGCTGATGCTGCCGTATCTGGCCGATGGCGGCACCTTCGTCGACTTCCAGAACGGCATCAACGACGAGACGGTGGCCGAGGTGGTCGGACGCGAGCGCACGCTCGGTGCGGTGGTGACCATCGGCGCGGGCTGCTACGAGGCTGGCACGGTGCTACGTACCGACAACAATCCCTATGGCTTCAAGATCGGTGAGCTGGACGGTCAGGACACCCCACGTGCGCGCGAGCTCGCCGAGATCGTCAATCATGTCGCGAAGACGGTGGTCACCACCAATCTGTGGGGCGAGCGCTGGTCGAAGCTGATGATCAACTGCATGAACAATGGTGTCGCCGGTCTTACCGGCTGGGGAACCACCGAGGTGCGCACGCTGGACGCGCCGCGTCGGGTCGGTATCCAGCTCGGCGCGGAGACCGTGAGCGTCGCCAAGGCCCTGGGCTTCAAGCTGGAACCGGTGATGAACGTCGACCCGGAGGCGCTGGTCGACGCGGCCCGTGGCATCGGCCTTGCCGAGGTGGACGCGGCGATCATCGAGGCCGGCAAGCTCTCGGTCGGCGGTCGGCCTTCCCTGCTGCAGGACACCATGAAGGGCCGGCGCACGGAGATCGAGCATTTGAACGGACTGGTCTCCGAAAAGGGCCGTGAGGTGGGTGTCGCCACACCCTTCAACGACAAGATCGTCGAGGTGGTGAAGGCGCTGCCCGTTGGCTTCACGCCGGTGCCCGAGAATCTGGACCCGTTGGTGAAGATGCTGCCCTGAAGCGCGTTCGCGAACGGGCAGCGCGTGAGGCGACGCCGGTGCGGGTGTCATGACCCGCATGACATCGAATCGGAAGACCAACGAGTGGAGGGAACCTCGATGCGCATGATGATGCTCGGCGCGGGTGCCGTGGGCGGATACTTCGGCGGCCGGATGGTCGAAGCCGGATCGGACATCAGCTTCCTGGTCCGTGAAGGCCGCGCGGCGCAGCTGCGCGACGGGCTCAGGATCGAAAGCCCACGCGGTGACGCACGTATCCCCATCCGAACGCTGACCGCCGGCGCGCCGTCCGAATCGTTCGATGTGGTCGCGCTCGCCTGCAAGGCCTATGGCCTGCAGGGCGCGATGCAAGCCATCGCGCCCTTCGTACATGCGGGGACGGTGATCCTGCCGCTGCTGAACGGCTACGCGCACCTCGAGGCCTTGGAGCAGCGCTTTCCCCAGGCGACCGTCTGGGGCGCGACAGCCGGTATCGCGGCGACGCTCACAGCGGACGGCATCGTCAAGCAGATGCATCCCAATCAGATCATCACCGCCGGGCTGAGAAACGGACAATCCGCCACCGAGCCGCTATTGAAGCAGGTGATCGCGGAGCTGAGCCGAGCCGAAATCCAGGCGGTCATCAGCCGTGATATCGCCATCGGCATGTGGGAGAAATGGACATTCCTGACCACACTCGCGGGCGTGACCTGCCTGACCTGCGGCGCCATCAGTCAGATCCTGGCAACCGATCATGGCGAGGAGCTGATCGCCGGCATGTTCGACGAGTGCTGCCGGACAGCGGCCGCGGAAGGCTTCCCGCCCAGCGCATCACCGGCCCAGGACTATCGCGGCATGCTGTTCGACCGGAATCTCGCGCTCACCGCCTCGATGCTGCGCGACATGCAGGCCGGCGGACCAACAGAAGCCGACCACATCATCGGTGACATGATCCGGCGCGCCGCGCGACATGGTATCGACACACCGTATCTGAACACGGCTCTGACCCGGCTTCAGGTTCATGAGGCGGCGCGGTAGGGCGAAGGCACACAACGAGTCGCCCGGCACGATGCCGTGCGGGTGCTGGCAAAATCGCTACAATGGCCAGCGCCCCGGGTGACCAGCGGTGCCCTGCTTCGATCGCGGCAGCACCACATCTACACGCGGCCACGCCAGCCAGGTGAGGATGCCGGGCGCTCTTTCCGCAGATTTCCGGAGAATGCGATGCTCGACAATGTCCGTCCCAAGTCGATAGCCGATCTGCCCGCGCAGTGCCCCCAATCGCCTGCCACCCCCGCGGAGGCGCGGGCCCGCTTCTTCAACACCGGCAATGCCTTCGACGTGAAGCTGCCGCCAGTGCCGGACATGGCCTTCACCGAAGAACCAGCTCGCGCGCTCGACCCGGCCACGGGCACCGGGCTCATAGCCTGCGACATCTCCGCACAGCTCCTGTGTGACTTTCCCGCCACCTCGCCGCTGGTGCTGGCGCGCTATGCGCGGATCCGCAAGGGCGAGACCCTCCGCACCGAGCTCGCCGCCACGGGTGTGATTGCCTACGTCATCGCCGGCAGTGGAAGCCTTCAGTGCGCGGACGAGGTGGTGAAGTGGAGTGCCGGCGACATCCTGCTGCTGCCGGGCGGTGTGGCGCACCATTACCAGGCCGGTGAAACGGATGCGGTGCTCTGGCTGGTCAGCAACGAGCCTCAGCTGGCCTTCGACCACCTGCGACCGCCGGCACCCGGCGACGCGCCGACCCGGCTGGTGCACTACAAGGCCGAAGAGGTCGAGCGCCAGATCGCGCTCATCTACGATGTCGGCCGCGACGAAGCGATCGCCGGCTCGGCCTTGATCCTCTCGGCCGAGGAGCAGGAGGCGACGCGTAACGCCCTGCCGACGCTGACGGTCGCCATGAACTCGTTGATGCCGGGGGTCGTGCAGCGCCCGCATCGGCACAACTCGGTGGCGGTCTCGCTGGTCATCAAGGGCGAGGGCTGCTTCTCGATGATCGACGGGCGCCGCAAGGACTGGTCGCCGTTCGCGACCACCATCACGCCGGCGGTCTCGGTGCACTCCCACCACAACGAGGGCGACGAGCAGGCCCTGTTCCTGATCATCCAGGACGGCGGGATCTACTATCACGCCCGCGCCATGGGGTTCGAGTTCGTCGACGAGTAGCGTTGGTCGGGCGGCAACCGGGGCTGTCCCTCACGGGCATGCGCCAACGGACGGGATGACGCACATGGATCAATCGACCGCATCAGGCATCATCGTCTCCAAGCTGGATGCGCCGCTCGGCGCGCGTATCACCGGCTTCGACATGCGCAGGCCCGTGAGCCGCGCTCAGTTCGAGGACATCCACGCGGCGTGGATGGCGCATCTGGTGCTGGTCTTCCCCGGGCAACCGGTCAGCGATGAAGAGCACGTGGTCTTCAGTCGGAATTTCGGCACGCTCGAGGTCCACCATCAAGACATCATCCGTTCCGACCGTATGCCCGAGATATTCCGGGTGTCCAATGTCGACGAGAACGGTGAGCTGATGACCACGGCGAACCCGGTGATGCGGCAGATCGACCAGGCGCGTCGCTGGCACACGGACAGCAGCTTTCGCGAGAACCCCTCGATGGGCTCGTTGCTACACGGCATCGAGGTGACCCGGACCGGCGGCGAAACCTGCTTCATCGATATGTACGCGGTGTACCAGGCGCTGCCCGAGAATTTGCGCGAATCCATCCAGGACCGACGTGCGCGACACGATTTCGAGCTGCTGCATCGTCACGCGGCGCTGCGTCCGCTGACCCCGGACGAGCGGGCCGCCATGCCGCCGGTGTGGCAGCCGATGGTCCGGCGACACCCGGTGACCGGTCGCGAGTCGCTCTATATCAGTCCGATCTACAACGATGCGATCGAGGGCATGGCGGACGATGAGGCGGCCGCCCTCATCGATGAGCTGACGCGCTTCGCGTCGCAGGATCGATTCGTGTATCGGCATCGCTGGCAGGCGCACGACCTGGTGCTCTGGGACAATCGCTGCACGATGCATCTGGTCGCACCGTATGACCGCGGTGAGCGCCGGGTCATGCATCGCACCACCATCGCCGGTGAGGGCGCGGTGCTGGCGGCTGGCGCGGCGTAGTGGCTCAGGGCACCGCCTCGGGGAGCGTGGGAACGGGAATGGCGAAGATCACCTATATCGAACATGATGGAACCGCGCACGTCATCGAGGTTCCGGTCGGCCGGTCGGTCATGCAAGGCGCGTTCGACAACAACGTGCCCGGGATAGACGCCGACTGTGGTGGCGAGTGCGCGTGCGCCACCTGTCATGTCTATGTCGATGAGGCCTGGCTGGAGCGGGTCGGCGCGGCCGAGGCCGGGTCGACGGAGCAGAGCATGTTGAGCTTTGCCGCCGAAGCGCAGCCGAACTCGCGGCTATCCTGTCAGATCCAGGTGACCCAAGGTCTGGACGGACTGATCGTGCGCATGCCCGAAGGTCAGCATTGAGTTCGGCCCGGCACGCCTGGCGCCCCAGAGAACGAGACAACGAGAGAACGGGCGAACGAGAGAACCACAGCACAGGAGCACAGCCATGAGCGCGGTGGTAAGCCGTTCGACAGATGACCCCTATGCGATGCCGCTGGAGGCCATCGACGTCAGCGATCCACGATTGTATCAGCTCGATACCTATCATCCGTACTTCGAGCGCCTGCGGCGCGAGGCACCGGTGCACTATCGCAAGGACGGCCTGTACGGGTCCTTCTGGTCGGTGACCCGGTTCAAGGACATCATGGAGGTCGAGACGCATCCGGAGGTCTTCTCATCGGAGGCAAGGCTGGGCGGTATCACGATTACCGACCGACCGATGCAGTATCGCCGGCGCAGCTTCATCTCCATGGATCCGCCCGAGCACGACGAGCAGCGCAAGGCCGTCAGCCCGATCGTCGGGCCGGGCAATCTGAAGAACATGGAGGCGCTCATTCGCGAGCGCACCATCCACGTCATCGACAACCTGCCGCGTGGCGAGACCTTCGACTGGGTGCAGCGGGTGTCGATCGAGCTCACGACCTTGATGCTCGCGACCTTGTTCGATTTCCCGCTCGAGGAGCGTCACAAGCTGACCTTCTGGTCCGACTGCGCGACCCAGGACGTGAACGCCGGCGGGGTGGTCGACTCGGAGGAGAAGCGTCTGGAGATACTGGGCGAGGCGCTCGAGGTGTTCACCCGGCTGTGGCACGAACGCAAGAAGGCACCGCCACGTTTCGACCTGATCTCGATGCTCGCGCATGCCGAGGCCACCAAGAATCTGGTCGACGAGCCCATGGAGTACCTGGGCAATCTCACCTTGCTGATCGTCGGCGGCAACGACACGACCCGCAACTCGATGAGCGGTGGCCTGTGGGCGCTCGCTTCGCATCCGCGGCAGTATGCACGCCTGCGCGCCGACCACGGACTCATCCCGAGCGCGGTCTCGGAGATGATCCGCTGGCAGTCACCCATCGTCCACATGCGTCGCACAGCGGTCGCGGACCATGAGCTGGCGGGCCAGCGCATCGCATCGGGTGACAAGGTGGTGATGTGGTATATCTCCGGTAACCGCGATGAGACGGCCATCGAACGACCGAACGAGTTCATCGTCGACCGCAAGCGTGCACGTCACCATATGTCCTTCGGCTTTGGCGTGCACCGCTGCGTGGGCAATCGCCTCGCGGAGCTGCAGCTCAACATCCTCTGGGA
>JAGRHX010000436.1 GCA_020444775.1 Gammaproteobacteria bacterium | reverse complement strand
CACCTCGCCCGGTGGCACCACCGAGCGGGCGTTGCAGATATTCGACACCGGCGGACTGCCCGAGCTGGTCGAGCGAGCGCTGACGGGCGCTCGTGATCGGGCCGTCGAGCTTGGCGATCAGCTGGCTCAGGGCGACGGAGCAGATTGATGGGGATGAATCCATTCCAGGAGGCCGCCGGACTGATCGTGCAGTTCGTGTTCGGCATCTACATGGCGATCGTGCTGTGTCGATTCCTGCTGCAGCTGGCCCGCGCTGACTTCTACAACCCGCTGTCGCAAGCAGTGGTCAAGGCCACGCAACCGCTGCTCAAGCCGATGCGTCGGGTGATCCCCGGTCTGGCCGGGATGGATCTGTCCTCGTTGGTGCTGCTGGTCGCGCTGGCCGGCATCCAGGTGTTGCTGATGCAGCTCATCCTCACCGGTGGCATCAACCTGTCGCTGGCTTCCTGGCTGGTGACCGCGGTCGCCGACGCCCTCGATCTGGCCGTCACGCTGTTCTTCGTCGTGATCATCGTGCTGGTGCTCATCAGCTGGCTGCAGCTTCTAGGCATCGCGGGTCCGGTGGGTTACAACCCCATTCTCAGCGTCATCAGCACCATTGCCGGCCTCATCCTCAACCCGGCCAGTCGCCTGCTACCACCGTTGGGCGGCACCCTGGACCTCTCACCCATGCTCGCCCTGCTGGCCCTGTACCTGGTGCGGATCCTGCTCGTCAGACCACTGTATCTGCTGGCAGCCGGCCTCTGAGACACCGTTCGCAACCCGGCGAGGGGACCCCTGGGGGGACACATGCAACCCATGTGGTGCAAACAGCAAGATGGTGACTGGATCCTGGAGCTGCGCCTGCAACCACGCGCCAGCCAGGACCGGATAGTCGGTGTCGAGAACGACCGACTCAAGGTCCGGGTCACCGATCCCCCCATAGACAACGCAGCGAATGATAAGATTCTGCGCCTGATGGCCAAGGCCTTCGGCGTCGGGCGTAGCCAGGTACAGCTGTTGAGCGGGCATACCTCGCGCGACAAGCGGGTCCGCATCAGCCAACCGAAGCGCACCCCGGCCTGGTTGCAGGACGGGTGATGGACCGCGGCGGGGCGCCGCAGGTCACGACCCGGCGCGTCCGACGATGCGCCCCGGCCTGGCGACAGGCTGGGCGACAGGCTGGGCGACAGCCTGGGCGACAGCCTGGGCGGCGGCCTGGGCAACAGACCGATTACCCTCACCTCGACCCCGCACGTAGCGACCGGACGCTGGTCGGCACGTCCGGCGGCTGGGGAGTGGGTAGGGCCGCCGGGATGGCCGCCACCAGGATACAGGAGCTTCGCAATCGCCTTGCAGCGGTACAATCGCATGAACCCAGGCAAACCGGCGCTGGACCTCCCCGACGCGGACATCGACGAGTCAGGCCCGACCACCCGCTTTGAACAGGCCGAGAACACGGTCGGTCTGGTCAATCCGTCGACCATGCAGTTCGATGAGCCGTTGGCTCTCGATTGCGGGCGAACGCTGCCGGGTTTCCAGCTGGTCTACGAGACCTACGGTGAGCTGAACGCCGACGCCTCGAACGCGGTGCTCATCTGCCACGCCCTGAGCGGCGACCATCATGCGGCCGGCTACTACGAAGGCGCGGAGAAGCCCGGCTGGTGGGAGGCCTGTGTCGGCCCCGGCAAGCCGATCGACACCAACCGCTTTTTCGTCGTGTGTCCGAACAATCTCGGCGGCTGCCGCGGCTCCACCGGGCCACTCAGCATCAATCCAAAGACCGGCAAGCGCTACGGTCCCGATTTTCCGGTGGTGACGGTGCAGGACTGGGTCCGCAGTCAGCGCCGTCTACAGCTTGCCCTCGGCATCGAGCGCTGGGCGGCGGTGGTGGGCGGCAGCCTCGGCGGGATGGGCGCGCTGCAATGGACCATCGATTTCCCTGAGCAGGTCGGTCGGGCAGCGATCATCGCCGCGGCGCCCAAGCTGTCAGCACAGAACATCGCCTTCAACGAGGTGGCGCGTCAGGCCATCCGCAGCGATCCCGAGTTCCACGACGGTCATTACTACGACCACGACGTGGTGCCGCGGCGTGGCCTGATGGTGGCGCGGATGCTCGGCCATATCACCTATCTATCCGACGAGGGAATGGGGGAACGCTTCGGCCGAGAGTTGCGCGAGGGCCGCCTGGGTTTCGATTTCAACGTCGACTTCCAGGTCGAGAGCTACCTGCGTCATCAGGGCACCAGCTTCGTGCACCGTTTCGACGCCAACTCCTACCTGCTCATGACCAAGCTGCTCGATTACTACGATCCAGCGGCACGCCACGGCGGCGATTTGATCGCGGCGCTATCTGGCATCAAGGCACGCTGCCTGGCGATCTCGTTCACCAGCGATTGGCGTTTCTCCAGCGCGCGCTCGTGGGAGATTGTCGAGGCCATGATCAGGGCCGGCGTCGACGTCAGCTATGCAGACATCGAGTCGGTGCATGGGCACGACTCGTTCTTGATGCCCATTCCGGCCTATGTACAGGCCTTCAGCGCGTTTCTGGCGGCCGACTGATGGTCAACGAAGCAAGGCTCAAGTACCTGACGCGCTGGATCCCGCGCAATGCACGCGTGCTGGATCTGGGCTGCGGCGACGGTGAGGTGTTGGCCGCATTGCGCGAGCAGCTGGGCGTACGCGCCTACGGCCTGGACATCGACACGGACAACATCATCGCCTGCATGCGGCGCGGCGTGAACGTGATCCAGGCCGACCTGGACGACGGTCTGAATGCGTTCGACGACGACGCCTTCGACGTCGTCACCCTGGAGCAGACCCTGCAGGCCGTGACCTACCCGGACCGGCTGCTCAAGGAGATGCTACGGGTCGGACGCGAGGGCGTGGTGGGGATCCCGAATTTCGGCCACTGGAAGGCGCGTGTACAGCTCACCCTCCGGGGTCGGATGCCGGTGACCCGCAGCCTGCCATCGCAATGGTACGAGACCGACAACATCCATCTGTGCACGCTGCCGGATTTCGAATCGCTGTGCACCCAGCTCGACATTGAGATCATCGAGCGCGCCGCCCTCAACTCGGATTACTTCGAGACGCCGCTGACCCGGTCGTTACCGACCTTGTGCGCCGAGATGGCGATGTACAGGGTGCGGCGCGGTAGCCGGCACGGCAGCGGACGCTGAGGCATACCGGGCGAGCGGGAGATGCTCAGCGAACCGGCCCCGCGGCCGGCGCTCACGCCGGCTCGGGCAACTCGAACTGGTAATCCATCACCAGCGGCGCATGATCGGAGAAGCGCTTGCGCGTGTAGATGGTCGCCGCCTGCGCGGTCCGCGCCAGCCCCGGGGTCGCGACCTGATAGTCGATCCGCCAACCAACGTTCTTGGCCCACGCCTGACCTCGATTGGACCACCAGGTGTATTGGTCCGGCTCGCTGTTGATCGCCCGAAAGGTATCGACCAGCCCGACCTCACCGAACAAGCGGTCCAGCCACTGCCGCTCCTCGGGCAGGAAGCCCGAGTTCTTCTGATTGCCCCGCCAGTTCTTCAGATCGATGGGCTTGTGGGCGATGTTGAAGTCTCCGCAGAACACGAACTCGCGTGAGCCGTCCAGCTGCGGGCGCACGAACTCAACGAAACGGTCCAGATATTCCATCTTCAGCGCCTGGCGCTCATCGCCGGAGGTGCCGGAAGGCAGATAGAGCGAGACCACGCTCAGTCCCGGATAGCGAAATTCCAGATAACGCGCCTCCTCATCGAGGCTCGGATGCCCGATACGCTCGACGATCGCCTCTGGCTGATGACGGGCGAACAGGGCCACGCCGCTATAGCCCTTCTTGTGCGCCTCGAAGTAGTGACAGTGATACCGGCGCGGCCAGAAGGCACGGTCCTGCAGCTGCTCCCGGTGCGCGCGGATCTCCTGAAGGCACACGAAGTCGGCGCTTTGTCGACTCAGCCAGCTGAAGAAGCCCTTGCCATGAGCAGCACGGATACCATTGGCGTTGAGGGTGACGATACGCATCGACGGTCTCTACGAAGTCTGTACTCGAGAAGGCTCAGGTCCTGGATTTGTCGGCTACCTGACCGCCGGTATGATACCGGGCTCGTCAACGCGGTGTGCCCGCCCGTTCAGCAAACCCTGCCCCAATCCATCCTGGCTTCGTGCAGGGGCCCTTCAGCCTTTCGGAAACAGCAGATGCAGAGCTCACAAGAACGATTCGTCGAATTCGCGATGCAGTGTGGCGTGCTGCGATTTGGCGAGTTCACCCTCAAGTCCGGGCGCGTCAGCCCCTATTTCTACAACAGTGGCGTATTCGATTCCGGCGCCAAGCTGGCGCGTCTGGCCCATTTCTACGCGCAGGCCATCGTCGATTCGGGTCATCGATTCGACATGCTCTTCGGCCCCGCCTACAAGGGGATCCCCCTGGCGGCAGCCGTGGCGGTGGTGCTGGCCGAGCAGTTCGGCCGCGACGTCCCCTACTGCTTCAACCGCAAGCAGGCCAAGGACCACGGCGAAGGCGGCACCACGGTGGGCGCGCCGCTGGCCGGTCGCGTGCTCATCATCGACGACGTGATCTCGGCCGGTACCGCGGTACGCGAGTCCCTGGAAGTCATCAACGCCGCGGGCGCGACCGCGTCAGGCGTCGTCATCGCGCTCGACCGGCAGGAACGTGGCACCGGCGATCGTGGCGCCATCGAAGAGCTGCGCGAGCGTATGGGGCTTGCGGTGATCGCGGTCGCCAACCTGGATGCCATCGCTCGATTCCTGGCCGGCCAGTCGGAGCTCCAGCCCCATCTAAAGGCCCTGGAGCGCTATCGGGACGCGTACGGCGTCAAGTCCTGAGGCGCGCTCGACCGGACCCGACGGCCGCCGCGGCGGCGAACGAGCCGCTCATGACTGTGGTCACACTTCCACCGCGCGCGGACCCGCTGCCCCTGAAGATCGCATTGCGCGGAACGTAATGACTCATTAGTGTGACACTGCTCGTGGCACGGCGTGGTTCCGTAACGGTACCAGGCTTCTCGCGCGTGCGGTTGCACATTCCCAGATGCGCTTCGCCGATCCCAGGACTGCCCACGGCACCGGCCGTTCCAGCAGCCATCGACGACCCGACATGGGAGACATCAACCCGATTCCGAGAAGCTCACGCGCGACAGGAGACGACGATCCATGCTCCACAACAGATTCACCCGGCACGGACACTCACGGCGGCTGGGCCTGTGCGTGCTCGGACTCGGTCTCGCCATCTCGTTGGGCAACGCGCATGCCGTCGGCAGCATCAAGTGCTGGACCAACCAGGATGGCGTGCGCGAATGTGGCAATGCCGTCCCACCCGAGTATTCGCGCAGCGGGCATGTGCGCAAGAGCAGTCGCGGCATGACCGTGGAGCAGACCGCACGTGCCAAGACCGCCGAGGAGCTGCGTGCCGAGCGCGAGGAACAGCTCCGCGTGGCACGCGAGCAGGCACTGCTCGAAGAGCAGGCACGCGAGCAGGCGGAGAAGGATCAGGCGCTGCTGCGTACCTTCACCACCGAAGAGGACATGACGCTCGCCCATCGTGGCAAGCTGGCCGCCATCGATTCTCGCATCACCCACACCGAGCAGGTCGTCGCCCGTCTGGACGACAAGCTGGAATCGCTACGTGCCAAGGTTGCACAGATCGAACGCAACGGCCGCAAGGCGGCACCTGCCTTGCTGGACAACATCGGCAACCTCGAGCAACAGCGCGAGGAGGTGGCAGCCTCGATCGAAGAGCGCATCGAGGAGAAAGCGCAGCTCGAAAGCCGCTATCAGCAGGATCTGGCCCGGTATCGCAGTCTCAAGCAGACCCGCGAGTAAAGGCTACTGCTGACCTTGGGGTCCTGCTGAGGGTCCGAGGGAGGCTGGCGGCTCAATCGCCGGCGGTGCTCGACGCGCCCCGAGAACGCGCCCGGGGGCAGGCCTGCGGATGCGTCTGGGCCGGTGGCGACAGCGTGGCCGGCACCCGCGCCAGGGCGTCGCGGCGCGCCGCGTAATCCGGCATCAGCTGCGCCACCAGCCTCCAGAACCTGGCCGAGTGATTCAGCTCGACCAGATGGCAGGCCTCATGCGCCAGCACGTAATCGGCCAGCGCGCTGTCGATGAGCAGCAGCTTCCAGTTCAGGCTGATCGTGCCTCGCGATGAGCAGCTCCCCCAGCGGGTGCTCTGGCCCCGAATCGTGATCGTGCCCGGCTCACGCCCCAGCAAGCGGGCGAAGCGCTGCAAGCGCGGTGGTAGACGGCGCTTGGCCTCAGCTCGATACCAGCGTTCCAGAGCCATCGGCAGATGATCGTCGCCACCGAGCGCCAGCATGTGGGCGGTGAGCGTGTCGGCGGCAAGCTCGAATCGGATCGCTACCTTGCTGTCCAGGGCCATCGAGCGCTCGCGGCCCGCGCGTGCCGGATCGGGCCGCGCCTCAAGCGCCGCGGAGATGTGCGGCCAGGATTCGTCGAACAGCGAACGCTGCGCGTTGCAGATCACCCGCAGACGTAGCAGACGGCCGTCGAAACGCAGCAGGCAGCCATCCTGGATGACGGCTGGTCGCTCCAGACGCGCACTTGCCAGTCGCTCGCGTACCCAGGTGGCATTGTCCTGCAGAATGCGTCTCGCCCATTCGAGCGTGCAACGATAGGGCACGCGCAGCTGCAGTCGCCCCTGCGCGTTGACCACCAGATGTGCGTGACGGCGGCGCACCATGCGTACCAGATCGAACTCCACCCGCTCGCCGTCCAGGACCACGGACTCCGGCTGCACCACGTCGCGGCGCATCGAAGAACGGGCCCTCAACACGGGTCGTGCGCCCGCAGCGATCGTTCATCTGTGAGTCCAGCCTGTGGGTCGGCGTCTGCATGCGCGGCCGACGGTGACAGCGGGCTGGAATCCGCCACCGTACGCGCCGCGATGCGCGGCGACTGGCCGCTGGTCGGACCGAACACGGCGAGCTCCAGCGCGAGCCAATGGCGCTCGAATCCTTCGTCGGGAGCACGGCCGAAACCGGTGCGGCAGAACTGTGCCAGACGTCCCTCCGCGAAGCAGGTCATGAGATTCGCGGCCACAGGCACCGGTACCGCCAGCCGCTGACCGGGCACGCCTTCGTACTCTCGTAGCACCTGCTTGAGCTGCGTCTCGCAGCGGTCGAAGAACTGGCCGACCCGGGCGCGCAGCCGCTCGTGCTCACCGACCAGCGGCTCACCACACAAGACCCTTGTGATGCCGGGATTGCGGGCCGCGAAACCGACCAGGATACGCAGCAGATGGGCGCAACGGCGACTCGCGCAAGGCTCGTCGCGCAGCGCCCGCTGGGCGAGACCGAACACGGTTTCTTCGGCAAACGCGATCAACGATTCGAACATGCGCGCCTTACTGGGGAAGTGACGGTACAAAGCCGCCTCGGACACGCCCACCGATTTCGCGAGCTGGGCCGTGGTGATTCTCGAGCCCGGGTTCGATTCCAACTCCTGAGCGAGCGCTTGCAGGATCTGCTGCTTTCGCGCCCCGACCTCACGTGGCATCAGAGGGTCTCCGCCCTGTGCCGGATCATGGTACCCACCCCTGAGCTGGTCAGCACCTCGAGCAGTACCGCGTGCTCGACCCGACCGTCGAGGATGGTCGCGGCGCCAACCCCGGCGGCGAGGGCATCCAGCGCGCATCGCGTCTTCGGCAACATGCCACCGTGCACCACACCACTGGCAATCAGCTCGTCGACCTCGCGTATCCCGACCTCGCGGATCAGCTTGCCGTCGGCGCCGAGGATCCCCGCCGTATCGGTGAGCAGCAGCAGCTTCTCCGCCAACAAGGCCTCGGCGACCCGGCCGGCCGCCGTGTCGGCATTGATGTTGTACGAAGCCCCCTCCTCACCGACGCCAATCGGCGCGATCACGGGCACGAAACCGCCATCGAGCAACATGTGCAGCAACGAGGCCTCTACATGCTCGATCTCACCGACGAAGCCATAGTCCGCATCCGGCTCCTCGAGCTTGCGTGCCCGGATCAGATTCGCGTCCTTACCGGTCAGGCCCACTGCACGCGCGCCCTCGTGATTGAGCTGCGCGACAATCTCCTTGTTGAGCCGTCCCCCCAGCACCATCTCCACCACCTCCATGGTGGCTGCATCGGTGACACGCAGACCGTTGACGAAGCGTGTCTCGATCTCGAGCTTCTTCAGCATCTGACCGATCTGCGGCCCACCACCGTGAACCACGACCGGATGGATGCCTACGTGCTTGAGCAACGCCACGTCACGCGCGAAGCTTCGCTTCAGCGTGTCGTCGAGCATGGTCGAGCCGCCGTACTTGATGACCACGATCTTGCCGC
Organism: Gammaproteobacteria bacterium; assembly: GCA_020444775.1. Next base: position 3,127 of record JAGRHX010000436.1, on the reverse strand, counting down.
TGAAGCGGCGAATGTACGGCAGCGCCTCGGATAGTATCCGACTCGCCTCGATACCTTGTGCGGTGGTAATGGACATGTGAACGCTGGCTACCCCCGATTGATCAAGCCTGCATGAAACCTTGGTCGCGGCCGGGTGGCGCGCGATGTAGAACCAGACGGGACACGCTAACGGATCAGAACGGCAGGCTCAGCTCGCCGTGCACGCTCAGCAGCGCCGAGCCGAACGCGGCCTGTAGCGTCCGTAGATGGTCCTCGTCCTTGCCCTCGAACCTGAACAGCAGCTCGTGTGTGCGGGCTGCCGGGCGCACCAGCGCCCAGCCGTCTGCGAAATCGATCCGCAATCCGTCGACGCTGCTGAGCTGGCCGGGCTCGCCGTCCAAGCTCAAAGGCCGCGCCAGCAGCGCGTCGCGCAGCGCATCGACGAGCGCCACCGGATCGAGCGAATCGTCGAGTGCCAGGCGCAAGCGCGGCGTGCTCACCGCGCTCGGCAGCCTGGCAAACACCTCAGCCGGCTTGTTCTTGAATCCCATCAGGATCTCGAGCAGACGGGCCGCAGTGTACATACCGTCCTCGAAGCCGTACCAACGATCGTTGAACAGCACATGACCGTCGGCCGAACCGGCCAGCGGTGCCTGGGTCTGCCTGATCTGCTCGCGTAGCGCGGCAACACCGCTGGCACACATCTGAGCGTTTCCGCCAAGCCGCCGGATCACTCGCCCAAGCCGTGCCGAGCATTCGACGTCGTGTACGATGACACCACCGGGGTGGCGCGACAGCACGTCACGTGCGTACAACATCATCTGCGTATCCGGCGAGCGGATCACGCCGTCGGCGTCGACCACGGCGATGCGGTCACCATCACCGTCGAGGGCAAAGCCCAGATCGGCCTCCTCGGCCCGCACCGCTGCAATCAGATCACGCAGGTTGTCCGGATCGTCAGGGTCCGGCAGATGATTGGGGAAGCGACCATCCACTTCGCAATGCAGTTCGACCACATCGTGTCCCAGAGCCTTGATAAGCTTCGGGCCCAGCTCACCGGCCACGCCGTTGCCGCAGTCCAGCACGATCTTGAAGGCGTTGCCCAGGGCGACCGGCACCTCTTCGGTCACACGCCGGATGTATTCGGTCGAAACATCCATGGCCTGCTGCGAGCCCTCCCCCTGCGACAGCGGTCCGTTCAACGCCCGCTCACGCAAGGCCCGCAAGCGCGGCCCGTGAAGCAGCTCGCCGGCCAGCTGCACCTTCAGACCGTTCTGATCCGCCGGCCAGTGCCCGCCGCCGACCAGGACACCGCTGCCCGTCTCCAGATAATGGGTCGAGAAATACAACAGCGGCGCCGGAACCCGGCCGATGTCGATAACGTCCACACCGCTGGCACATAGCCCTTCGCGCAGCGCTCTCGCCAGCTCCGGGCTGGATTCCCGGCCATCGAAACCGACCACCAGGGTCAGCTGCTCCAGCTCACGCGCCTCGCTGCCGATGGCCTGTCCGAGCAACCGCATGCTCTCGACGTCGATCGACTCGTCCACGCGACCACGAATCGAGCTGCCCTTGAACAGGCTCTCGTGCAGACGCTCGCCGATCGGCTCGGGTGACGGTGTCGACTCGTCCGGAGCCGGCATGCTGTCCACCTCGTCCTCGGCCTCCTCGACGATCATGCCTGGCGGCTGTTCGTCATGCAGGAAACCGGACGGCGCCACGTCCGCGTCTCGCCCAACGTCCGCCGCCCCGGTCGAGCGCGGTACCACGGATTGTGGCTGCAGCGCGCGTCGCGCCTGGGCGAGCTCGCCCTTGGAAGGCTCGATGGCGGCAGTGACTCGACGTCGTCTGCGCATCACCAGACCGCCGCCCACGACCACCAGCAGTGCCAGCAGGGCGGCGATCAGCGGCAGCGGTCCCGGGCCGGAGTCCGCCGGCACATAGCTGTCCGCGGTCCACAGCCATAGCTCCCATGGGGTCTTGCGCGGCGAGCCGACCAGCTCGGCCGTGGCCACCGGCGGCACCGCCGCCAGCCGCTTGTCGCCATCCTCGGCCAGGGGTGCGCCGGTCACGCCGTGCTGGACCAGACGCAACAAGCCGCCCGGCGGTGCCTGCCCCCGCAGCAGACCACCCAGAACCCGAGGTGAGATGGCCAGCAGCAGATGACCACGCAACACCTGCTGGTCGTCCTCGATGCGCACGACCAGCGCCAGATGACTCTCGTCGGTACCGCCGAGCAGCAACACCGGAGGCGGCGCGGTGCCGGACCGGGTCGACCCCTCGATGAGCTCCAACGCCGCGTAACTCAGTGGCGGGGAGCGGGCATAGTCCGCGTCCTGCTCCGTCAACGACAGCAGGTGTACGCCCAGCAAACCCGGGATCCGTTCGCCGAGCAGCTTCTCGACGGCCTCGCGCTTGCTGGGATCGTCGCTTTGCAACGCGCTCAGCACGGCATCACGCGGCACCGCCTGGCGCCACTGATTGACCTTGCTGGCCAGCGGCTGCGCCAATCGCTCGGACAACGACTGCGCCAACGCCGGCGCCCGCTCGGCGGCGCTGGGCCCGGTCAGCGTGTATGCCAGCCAGCCCAATCCACCCAGCAGCACCAGCACCAGCACTGCCAGCCCGAGCAGCACGGCCGGCCGGCGCAGCGGGGGCGGAAGCTGCGCCATGATGGAGCGAACCGGGTTGGAGACTGAGGCCATGCGCTGCTTCGTGCCTGAAATGCGGAGCGGACGTCCGAAACCGGGTCGTTCGGGCTCCCGGGGATCAGGGTGATCCTGGAGATCCTGGGAGGCTTCCTCCAAAAGCACCGTATCCACCAGTGACCGACGGCCCGATCTGCTCGCTCGTGCTTCAGCGCAGCCCGGAGTGTCCGAACCCGCCTGTGCCACGCTCACTGGTGTCGAACTCGTCGACGAGCTCGAATTCGACCCGCGCAATGGGCACGAACACCATCTGCGCGATGCGATCCGCCGGTTGGATGGTAAAAGACTGGTTCCCCCGATTCCAGCAGGATACGAACAACTGTCCCTGGTAGTCGGCGTCGATCAGACCCACCAGGTTACCGAGCACGATGCCGTGCTTGTGACCCAGACCGGAGCGTGGCAGTAGCACGGCGCACAGGCCCGGATCCTTGATATGTACC
>JAGRHX010000435.1 GCA_020444775.1 Gammaproteobacteria bacterium | reverse complement strand
TGCTGGCCTTCAACCTGCTCGGCGATGGTATTCGCGACGCCCTGGACCCCAGACTGCGCGGCGCGATCTGAGCGCGACGACAAAGCCCCGCGGACCCACGCTGATGGGTCCGCGGGTCGGCGACGACTCGCGCCGAGAACCGTTCGGACTGGAGACTATTCGGCGGCAGGCTTCGCCAGCGGCACCCGCACCCCACCGTCGTGCAGATGGCAGGCGGCCCAGTGATCCGGCATCACCTCGCGCAGCGCCGGGCTCTGCTCGCGGCAGCGCTTCATCGCGTACGGGCATCGCGAGTTGAAATGACAGCCCTTGGGCGGGTTGATGGGGCTGGGCACGTCGCCGCTCAGGATCACCCGCTTGCGTCCACGCGCATTGGACTTGGGGATCGGCACCGCCGACAACAGCGCCTCGGTGTACGGGTGCAGCGGTGTCTCGAAGATCTTCTGCTTGTCGGTCAGCTCGACGATCCGGCCCAGGTACATCACCGCCACCCGATGGCTGATGTGCTCGACAACGGCCAGATCGTGGGCCACGAACAGATAGGACAGCTTCAGATCGTCCTGCAGATCCATCAACAGGTTGATGATCTGCGCCTGGATGGAGACGTCGAGGGCCGACACCGGCTCGTCGCCGACAATGAGCTCGGGACTCAACGACAGCGCACGCGCGATCCCGATGCGTTGCCGTTGACCACCGGAGAACTCGTGTGGATAAGAGCGCATCAGATCGGCGCGCAGTCCGACCCGCTCGAACAAGGCCGCAACCCGCTCCTGGCGCTCCGAAGCCGGGCACACGTCGTGGATGTGCAGCGGCTCACCGACGATCTCCCCCGCTGACATGCGCGGATTCAGCGACGCGTACGGATCCTGATAGATCATCTGCATCTTCTGCCGGTGCGGCATCATGGCCTTGGTATCGAGGCCGGTGATGTCCACGCCGTTGACCCGGATCGAGCCCGAGGTCGGTTCCAGCAGCTTCAGCACCGTCCGGCCGACCGTCGACTTGCCACAGCCGCTCTCGCCGACCAGCCCCAGCGTCTCGCCGCGGGCGATCTTGAAGCTGACCCCGTCCACGGCGTGCACCTGACCGACCAGCCGCGAGAACACGCCCTTGTAGATCGGGAAGTGCTTCTTCAGATCGACGACGTCCAGCAGTGGCGTGGCGGTGGCCGGCGGACTCGAGTTGGCAGCAGGCTCGCTCATGAGCGTTCTCCGAGCAGCTCAGGGGCGTGCCAGCAGGCCACCCAATGATCGGGACGGTGTTCCGCCAGCGGTGGATAGGCTTGCAGACACTGCTCGGTGGCATGGCCGCAGCGCGGCGCGAACAGGCAGCCACGAGGCAGGTCGACAAGCGACGGCACCATGCCCTTGATCTCGTTCAAACGCTGACGGCCTGCGCCGTTGTCGCGGGCGACGTCGTCCAGGCTCGGGATCGCACCGAGCAGACCGACCGTGTAGGGATGTCCCGGGCGATCGAACAGCTCGTCGACCTGCGCCTCCTCCACCTTGCGGCCCGCGTACATGACGACCACCCGGTCCGCGTTCTCCGCGACCACGCCCATATCGTGTGTGATCAACACGATGGCCGCGCCGAGGGTGTCCTGCAGCTCGCGCATCAGCTCCAGGATCTGGGCCTGGATGGTGACGTCGACCGCCGTCGTCGGCTCGTCGGCGATCAGCACGTCGGGCTCGTTGGCGAGCGCCATCGCGATCATCACCCGCTGGCGCTGACCGCCGGACAGC
>JAGRHX010000434.1 GCA_020444775.1 Gammaproteobacteria bacterium | reverse complement strand
ACATCGGTAAAGGTGCCGCCGATATCGGCGCCGATTCGCCAGCTCATGGATTCTCCCCGCGGGCCGCGGCGGTCAAGGTCGCGGCTGAGACCCGGCGGGCGGACGTGCCGTCGGCCCGTGGGCAGGCTCAGATCGATTTGCACTCATTGAATATCCGTTTGGTGCAGGTTTTGCAAATCGACTTGTCCAGGCGGTCGAAGACCCCGGCGATGGCGTCGCCCTTGTGCACGAAGAAGTGGTCCTCACCGAACTCCTGCAGGTACTCGGCACGTTCCAGCATGCGTTTGACCGAAGGCTGCATCTGGTTGAAGTAGACACCGCCGCCGTCCGACTTGCGGCGGCGATGCTCGCGGGTCAACATCGCCGCACCGGCGATGTCCACGAAGGAGATCGGCCGCGCCAGGATCAACAGGTGCTTCTGCTCCGGATTGCGCTTGGCGATGATGCGCAGCCGCTCAGCCACGTAGTTGACCGCACCGAAGAACAGCGCGCCGTCGATGCGCAGGATCTTGAGCTGCGGGCACTCGGGCAGACCGGCGGCGGCATTGAACTGACGCTTGGCCTTGCGTGGATCCGGGACCTGTACGATGACCCTGGGGCGCGAGGCCTGGTGCAGGTAGAGGACCAGCGAGAGCATGACGCCGAGCAGGATCGCGAAATCCAGCTCGAAGGTCAGGGTCGAGACGAAGGTCACCACCAGCACCGTCGCGTCCGAGCGGCTGGCGCGCAGGATCTGTCTGCATTCGCTGATGTGGACGATGCCGGAGGCGACCACGAACAGCACCGCGGCCATGCCGGCCTTGGGGATGTAGGCCAGCAGCGGCGCCGCCAGCAGCACCACCGGGATCAGCACCAGGCCGGAGATGATCGCCGCCAGCGGTGTTCGGGCGCCGGCCTCGTAGTTGATAGCGCTGCGATTGAACGAGCCGGTCGAGACATAGGCTGACAGGAAGCTGCCGGCGATGTTCGACAGGCCCTGGCCGATGAACTCCTGATCGCCGTCGATAAGCTCACCGCGTCTGACCGCCAGGGAGCGGGCGATGGAGACCGCCTCGGCGAGGGCGAACAGGGTCACGGCCAGGGTTGCCGGGGCGAGCTGCTGTAGCGTAGTCGCGCTGAAATCGGGTGAGGACAGCGGTGGCAGACTGGCCGGCACGTTGCCGACCAGCGCCACCGGGCCACTGCCGTCGAGCGTGAAGCCGTTGGCTATCCAGGCGAGTGGTACCGAGACCAGCAGCGCGATCAGCATGTACGGGATGCGTCGGATGTATCGACGCGAGACCAGGGCGGCTGCCAGGGTCAGGGCGCCGACCGCCGTGGTTGCCAGGTCCACCTGCGTGATCTGACGCAGCGCCTGCCAGATCACCTCGGCGAAATGCAGGCCCTGGGCAATGTCCAGGGCGAAGAAGTGCTTGATCTGGCTGGTCGCGATCAGCACCCCGGCACCGGCGGTGAAGCCGACCACCACGGAGTGGGAGATGAAGTTGACCAGGGCGCCGAAACGCGCCAGACCGAGCACCAGCTGGGTGACCCCGACCATGAATGCCAGGGTCAGCGCGAGCCGAACGTATTCGCTGGAACCGGGTACGGCGAACTGACTGAGGGTGGAGAACAGGACGATGGAGCCGGGCGTGGTCGGCCCGCAGACCATCAGCCGCGACGAGCCGAACAGTGCCGCGATGATGGTCGGAAACATCGCGGCATACAGCCCGTACTCGGGGGGCATGCCGGCGATGGTGGCGAAGGCCACCCCTTGCGGCAGCGACAGCACCGAGCCGGTTATACCGGCGAGCAGATCCGCGCGCAGGGTCGATGGGCTGGTTTCCCGGGCCCAGGTCAAGAACGGTACAAAGCGGGTCAGGGTCACGGTAGTAGGGCTGTTGGCATGTCGGACCCCTGGCGGGCGTTGACGCTGAATCGAGCGGGTGGCGCGATTCTACCTCATTCGAAGCACCGCCCCGTCTGTCGTTTTCAGTCCGAACCAATCTCGACCTGGGGGGGCGTCTGGCGACCCGCTACACGGGCGCCAGATGCCCACACGTCTTCAGGCGTGGGTCCGGCCGTTGCTGGTCAGGTGCCGGGCGATCTCCTCGGCGAACACCCGTTCGGAATCGTCCTGCGGTGCATAGCCGATGACGGCGCGCGCATTGGCGATGCTCCAGCAGCTACGGGTGTTGTCCGAGACGCCGTAGAAGCAGTGCCAGGGGACGCCGTCGGCATTGCGTATATCGGCCGTTTCTATCGATTTCATGTAGAGCTGTTGCAGATCCCGCTGGCTGATGTAGCCCGCCAGGTCGCGCTTGTAGCTGACCTGGTTGGCGGCCAGGGCCGCTCCATCGACCGGGCGCGGTACGACGATACGCAGATGGATGCTCTCCACCGGTTGGCCGAAACGCCCGGTGGCGAAGATGAACCCGAGGTTCTCGTAGCCGATCTTCGCCCAGCCGTAGAAATTGTCCGAGAGCGGATAGGTGGTGTGATCGCACAGATCCATGCGACCGTCATGTAGCTTGTGCTCGTACCAGTCGGTGGCATGGTTGGAGCTTGCGGTCACGACCCGCTTTACGCCGCATAGCTGCGCGCACTTGAGCACGTGAAAAGCCATGTCGAGCGACTCACGTTCAACGTAATAGCCCTCCATGTCGCCGGTCGGACGCTCGTCCAGCCACTGGCGTGGTGCGCCGGTCTCTACACCCGGGCGCCGGCTACGTGCGTTATGCACGACCGCGTCCACCCCTTCGAAGTGCGCTCGATACTGGGAAACATCCGGGTTCTTCAGGTCGACTTCGATGACCTCGGGCAGATCGGTGGGGCGCTCGATGTCCAACAAGACGAGCTCGTAGCGCTCGCGAAACAAGGGCAACAGCTGACGCGACAGATAGCCTGCCGCGCCGGTGATGAGTACACGCTTTCTGGACATGACGGCTCCTTGACTCGGTTCGGGCCCTTGCGAGACCGCTGTGCTGGCCGACGCTGAATCCCGTGCCGCCGGGCACGCGGCGCCTGACCGGTTCCGCTGAGGTGCCGATAGTATGTTGCGCAAAGGGCGTCGGTTTCAAAACCGCGGCAGCCAGACGGCCGTGGTGGCACCCTCGGTCCGCTCGGTCGGCGCTGCACGGTGGTCAGGGCGACGCCTCCGCGCTCCTGCCGGTAGTGTTGAGTCCACGCCAGAGGGCCGGCGTGCCGAGCGCGAGTCGTGGTCTCGGATCCGGTCAATCAGATCGGGTCGATCAGAGCCGGCCAATCAGATCTGGCCTATCGGATCTGGCCGGTCAGGTCCTCCCCGGGCGGTGCGAGACTCAGCCCATCGAGGTTGAAGGTCGGTATCGGTTGCGCCCGTTGCTCGGCGAGGTCTACGCCCAGGGCGGCGAGCTGCAGATGGGAGGTGTCGATATCGACGGGGGGCGGTGCATGGCTCTCGACCAGCTCCACCCCGGGCTCGTCCAGCGGCAGGTCCGGCGCGACCGGTGGCGGTGGCGGGTTGCCGTCGGCATCCAACGCGAGTCGTGCCGGCAACGCCCGGGCCGCTTCGCCCAGCTCGGCCGCGCTGGGCTTGTCGCCGCGCTGCATGGCGAGCGCTCGATTCGGTCCGGATGCGAGGTCGGCCGCGTCGGCGCGGCTCGTGGGCGGAGCCGACCGGGGCGGCGATGGGGTGGGTGGGGTCGGCGCAGCACCGGGGTCGACGATCGCCACCCGTGCGCCGGCCCGTGCCAGCGCGGCCTCATAGTGGCGGGCGCCGTCCGGGTCCAGGGCCTTCTTGATGACCACCGCACGACCGGTGAACATCGCCTCGATGCGCTGCGCATCGGCTTTGAACAGGCGGGCCAGATTGGTGCGCACCTCGGCACCGTCGAAGCCGTCGATCAGCTCACCTTGAAAGACTATCGAGAGATTGTTGTTTGACACCGCATCGTTTCCGTCTTCGGCGGACCGGTCCGCAACGGGTCCGTTGATCGCCACGCGCTCACCCCGGTGAGTCGCCGCGACGCCCATACGAGATTGGTTATCGGCGCCAGATCAGGAACTTGGAGCTGACCCCGGTCACAGGGTGGGCGACCGGGATCAGGCCGGAGGCTCGGCCCCGAGCTGCTCGGTGATCGGTGCGTAGTGCTCGATCCGCCGGTGCCGGGCAAAGTCGAAGATCGTCTGCTTGCCGAACCGGGTGTCGTCCAGATCGCACGGATGCAGGACCAGCTCGTCGCCCTCACCGCGGCTTTGCGCGACGATCTCGCCATCGGGGTTGACGATGATGCTCCCGGCCAGCAGCGGATGACCATCCTCGACCCCGGCCTTGGCGACGCTGACCACGAAGGTGCTGTTCTGATAGGCGCCGGCCTGAACCACGAGATTGGAGTGGAACAGGCGTTTGTCCGGACCTTCGGCGTTGTTCTGCGAGTTGACCGTCGGCGTGTTGTAGCCGAGCAGGATCAGCTCCACGCCCTGCAGACCCATGACCCGATAGGTCTCCGGCCAGCGCCGGTCGTTGCAGATGCACATGCCGAGCACGCCGTGTTCGGTGCGCCACACCGGAAAGCCGAGGTCACCGGGCTCGAAATAGTATTTCTCCAGATGCTGATGGCTACGCTGCGGATCGAACTCAGCGTGACCGGGCAGGTGGACCTTCCGGTACTTGCCGATGATGTTGGCCTGCCGGTCGGTGAGGATGCTGGTGTTGTAGCGGTGTCCGTCCGGGGTCAGCTCGGCGTAGCCGAAGCTCATCGCCAGACCACGCTGGCGGGCCAGCTCGAACAGCGGCCGGGTGACCGGCCCCGGCATCTCTCGCTCGTACCAATGGTCGTACTCGGCGGGATCGCTGAGGTGGTAGCGGGGGAAGAAGGTGGTCAGCGTGAGCTCGGGATAAACGATCAGATCGGCGCCCGCGTCGGCTGCCTGCTGCATCAGCACCAGCATCCGTTCGACCGCCGACTGCTTGGAGTCGGCACGCTGGATGGGGCCCATCTGGGCCGCCGCTACGTTCACCAGTCGCATCAGGCTGTCTCCGTTTCGCACGAGCCCCCCGTGCGCGGGAGGCGGAATGGCATGCCGGCGCGGGCGCGCAGCTTCAGTCCTTGATGGCGTAGCGCTCGTCCAGCGCCATGTAGTGCTCCGTGTTCACCGCCGCCTCACGGTCGTCGAAGCTCGCCATCATGTGGGTCAACGATTCGGTATGGCCGTCACGCAGGATCGCCTTGGCCATCTCCTGCATGGCGAACATCGCGCCGCGCTGCAGGTCACCGGGCACGATCACCAGGTTGTATCCCAACTGCTCGAGCCGGGGCCGCTCGACCACCGGGGTCTTGCCGCCCCAGAACATGTTCAACAGCTTCGGCACGTTGGCGAACTCGCGCGCGATACGCTCGATCTGCTCGATCGAACGGGGCGCTTCGATGAAGGCCACGTCCGCGCCCGCTTCCATGTAGCGATGCATGCGTTCGATGGCACCATCCAGGCCTTCGACGGCCAGCGCGTCGGTGCGAGCGATGATTACCATGTCCGGATCGGAGAGCGCGTCGCGCACCGCGCGTAGCTTCACGCACAGCTCCTGGGCAGGCACCACGGCCTTGCCCTCCAGATGCCCGCAACGCTTGGGAAACACCTGATCCTCGAGATGGAAGCCGGCCACCCCGGCACGCTCGAATGCACGCAGCGCACGGCGGGCATTGAGGGCATTGCCATAGCCGGTGTCCATGTCGGCCAGCACCGGCAGATCGACCGCATCGACGATCTGCTCGAGGCGATCGGTAATCTCCTTGACCGAGATGAGCCCCATGTCGGGAATACCCGTGCTGCGGGCTATACCGCCGCCGGTGGCATACAGCGCCTCGGCACCGGCATTGTGGGCGATACGGGCGGACAGGCCGTCGTAGACGCCCGGCAGCACATAGGTCCGGCCGGTGGACAGCATCTGCTTGAGGCGGGTTGAGCCACGCATGGAGATCTCCCTGGGGTCGTGATGGGGGTCGTGATGGTTGCGGACCACCGGTGACGGCCGGCCGTCACCGGTGTTGGACGTAGTGGCGAGTATACGTCGGCGTCGATGACGAAGTGGACGTTCCCGGCAAGCGTGCTCAGGGCCCGGGCCTACCCGCGAGGTCCTCGAGGATCGGGCAATCCGGACGGCTGTCACCGCTGCACGAATCGACCAGATGCGCCAGGGTGCGACGCATCTGCGTCAGCGCGGCGATCTTGCGGTCAATCTCTTCCATGCGTTCCAGCGCCAGACCACGCACGTCCTTGCTCGCGCGGTCGCGGTTCTCGTACAGGTCGAGCAGGCGCCGGCAGTCGGCGGTGGCGAAGCCCAGGTCGCGGGCGCGCTTGACGAAGCGCAGCTTGTGGATGGTCTCCTCGCTGTAGTCGCGGTAGCCGTTGGCGCGACGCGCCGGAACGACCAGACCGATGTCCTCGTAGTAGCGGATGGTCTTGGCCGGAAGACAGGTGGCGAGCGCGGCTTCACCGATGTTCATGGTCGATTCCTCCATCGAGCCTGCCCTTCGAGCCCGCGCTGCGAACGCCGGATGATGCCGCGGTGCCAGGGATGGGCAGCCAACACCCGATAGTCTACCCCCGCGCCCCGAGACTCAGCTTGCCATCGGGCAAGGCCGGTGCAGGTTGCGCGCGGTGCCGACGGCGCGCGAGGCAGGCGATGTATCGGTGACGTGGCCCGAATGGCTTATGCTGCGCTTCGTTGCCACGAGCGCCGCGCAGCCCGCCATCGTCCACCATGGTTCGCCCGCGGGCAGCGGCAAGGCCCGAACACCGAGTCCAGGAGACCACCATGACCGACCGCTATGCGAAGTACAAAAAGCTCGATATCGATCATCCGGGCGAGCGCATCCTGCGCATCACCTTCAACAACCCGCAGACCTATAACTCGCTGGACTCCGATGGACATCGTGAGCTGACCTATATCTGGCGCGACATAGACGAGGATCCCGACATCAACGCGGTGATCCTCACCGGTGCCGGCAAGGCGTTCTCCTCCGGTGGCGACTTCGGCATGATCGAACAGATCATCGACGACTTCCACGCCCGCACGCGTGCCTGGCGTGAGGCTCGCGATCTGGTCTACAACGTCATCAACTGTGGCAAGCCGATCGTCTCGGCTATCAATGGTCCGGCGGTCGGCGCGGGGCTGGTGGCCGGTCTGCTGGCGGATATCTCGATCGCTGGGAAATCCGCGAAGATCGTCGATGGCCATACGCGTCTTGGGGTTGCCGCGGGCGACTCCGCGGTCATCAACTGGCCGTTGCTGTGTGGCATGGCACGGGCGAAGTACCTGCTCCTGCTGTGCGATCCGGTCACCGGTGAGCAAGCTGCCGAGATGGGGCTGGTGTCGCTGTGTGTCGAGGACGATCAGCTGCAGGACAAGGCGATGGAGATCGCCACACGACTGGCCAACGGTGCGCCCAGCGCGATCCGCATGACCAAGTACGCCCTCAACAACTGGTATCGGATGGCCGGGCCGGCCTTCGACGCCTCGACCGCGCTGGAGATGCTCGGCTTCAGCGGACCGGAAGCGCGTGAAGGGGTGGCCTCGCACCGTGAGCGGCGCAAGCCCGACTTCGACCCCAAGTCCGAGGTCTGAGCCGACAATGGACGACACGGCCCGGACCCACGGGCGTGTCGTCCGTACCCTGCCAGGTCCGACCCGATTGCAGCGCCCGCGGCTCGAGCCGACGAGAGCGCGGGGGCTAGCCGGCGCCGGGGAACAGCTGGCCGCGCGCCCGCGGCAGCGCAATCGCGCGTCGCGATTGCAGGTCCATCAGCACCGAGGTGACTGTGGCGCGTGCCGCAACCTCACCATCGCCATTGAGCAGGGTCTGCTCGACCGCGAAGCTCTTGCCACCGAGCCGGCCGGGCCGGGTCTCGACCACCAGGTGCTCATGCTGATGACACTCGCGAAGGAAGTCGCAGTTGACGTTTACCACCACCGTGTCGCAGGCGTCCGGGTGAGCCTGCCCGCACAGATCGAGCAGGCCGCCGGCCCGATACCAGCGGGTTCGACCGGCCTCGAAGAATTCCAGGTAACGCGCGTTGTTGACGTGACCGAGGTTGTCCAGATGCTCGGCCATCACCTCGATGGTATGACGGTGGGCTGCGGTGTCGGTGGATGTATCCATGGTCTGTCCGGTGCGTGGTACCTGTGCGGAGCTAAGCGGGTCCGGTCGGGTCGCAGGCGGAGGGCCGGGGCAGGGCGCCTGCGAACATCTCAGTCGCGCATCGCTTGCGCGCGCAGACGTTCCGGGGTCAATGGCAGCTCGCGAACCCGCAGACCGCTGGCCGCGAACAGGGCGTTCGCGATCGCCGCCCCCGCCGGCCCGCAGCTCGCCTCGCCGACCCCGAGCGACGGTGCCTCGGGCCGGTCGATGAGCGCGACCCGCAGCCGTGGCATGTCCTCGAATCGCAAGATGGGGTAGCTCTCCCAGTCGCGGCTGCTGATGCCGTCGTGGGCGAAGCGCACCTGCTCGAAGAGCGTCCAGCTCGCGGCCTGGATGAAGCCGCCCTCGAGCTGCGCCTCGACACCGTCGGCGTCGACCACCCGACCGGCATCACCGCTGACCACGACCTCCAGCAGCCGCAGCCGGGCGTCGTCGCCGATCCGGGCCCGCACCGCCACGGCGCTGTAGCACTGCGAGTTGGTGTACTGCGCCACGGCGATGCCCAGACCCTCGCCCGGGGGCCCGGGATCGGTCCAGCCGATCTCGTCGGCGGCCCGCTGGAGCACTGCCCGGGCACGGTCGTCGTGCAGATGGGCGAGCCGGAAACGCAGCGGGTCCTGGCCGCTGGCGTGGGCCAGCTCGTCCATGAAGCATTCGATGGCGAAGACGTTGGCGAAGCCACCCAGGGTGCGCATTGCCGAGGTGCGCAGCGGCAGATCGTGCACCAGGTGCTTGACGATACGCCGATTGGCGAAGGCGTACAGCGGATCGGCGTTGCGGTGGATCCCGGCATGACGGGCCATGTTCGGCACCGGCACATAGGCTGGCGCCGGGTCCTCCAGGTGCTGGCCGGCGAGCAGACGGGCGGGGCCTACACCGTTGGGGCCGGGGCGCGGTCTGGCCCGGTGCGTGTCGCTATAGCTCTCGTGGGACCAGTCGATGACATTGCCGCGGTCGTCCAGGCTGGCGCGCAGGCTCATGCTCATGGCCGGCGCGTACGGTTCCCAGGCATGCTCGTCGGCCCGTGTCCATTTGAGCAGTATGTGTCGGCCCGGCACGGCCCTGGCGACCAACGCCGCGTCCACCGCGGCGTCGTCGGCACCGTTGTGACCGTAGCAGCCAGAGCCGGGCACGTGCCGGACCTCGATGCGTTCCGCGTCCATGCCGAGCAGCTCGGCAAGACTCTGCTGCAGCGGGAAGATCCCCTGCGTATGGCTCCACAACAGCAGCTCGCCCGGTCCGGTCGCGCTTGGCGAGTAGAGGGCACAGGCCGCCGATGGTCCGATGGAGCCGTGCATCTGGTAGGGACGATGATAGTTGGCGCTCAAGGTCAGACTGGCGTGCGCCGGCGTCGGGCCGAGCGGTGGCACCGGCTCGCGATGCGGCGTGCCGTCGACGACCGGCAGGCTGGTGCGCGGGTGGTCCAGGAGCTGGGTCCGGATGTCGGTGGTGTCGATGTCCTTGACGTGTTGCCAGCGCGCCCGTGTCGCGACCCGCTCGGCGGCGCGCATCGCCACGAACTCGTCGCTGGCGACGACCGCGACGAAGCTGCCATCGCGCACCACGCGCGCGTCGCCAAGGCCCGTCACCACGTCGTCGTCCAGGCTCTGCAGACGGGCGTGATAGTGCGGCGGGCGAACCACCCGAGCGTGCAGCATCCCATCGAAGCGCAGGTCATGGACGAAACAGGAACGGCCCGACACCAGATCGCGTATGCCCAGGGGCTCCAGACGCTGGCCGAACAGACCGGATTCGGCGGTCGGGCGGGGACTCGCCTGCAGGTCGACCGGGATGTCGAAGGGCCGACCTTGTAACAGCTCCCAGTAGCTCACTGATTGGTTCAGACTCGGCGCGCGAATCAGACCATCGTCGATCTGCAGCACCTTTGGATCACAGCCCAGCCGCTCGGCGGCAAGTCCGAGCAGATGCGCCCGCGCCGTCGCGCCGGCCAGGGTCAGGGCGCCGCCGGCATGCTCCATGGAATGACTGCCGGAGGTATAGCCTTCGTCCGGTGACTGGCGAGTGTCGGCGGGAACGATGTGGATCCGTGCCGGGTCCACGTGCAGCTCGTGGGCGACGATCCGGGTCAGGGCGGTGCCGATACGCTGACCGATCTCGACCTTGCCGGTGCGCACCGTGATCCGCCCGTCGGTGTCCAACGCGAGCCACTGATCGAGCAGCGGAGAATCCTTGAGGCTGGCCGACACCTTCATGCCCTGTGCTCCGTGTGTCCGGCGGTGGCCCTGGCGGCGGCCAGCACCCGGGCGTGCGATCCGCAGCGACACAGGTGGTCGGCCAGCGCCTCGCGAATCTGGGTCTCGTCGGGCCGCGGCTGTCGATCGAACAACGCGGTCAGCGCGATCAGGATGCCACCGGTGCAGTAGCCGCACTGGGCAGCGGCGTTCTCGACGAAGGCGTCCTGCAGTCGTGAACCACTGACGGTCAGGCTGTGGATGCCTTCGAGCGTGGTGATGGTCTTGCCTTCGAACTGTCCGGCCGGAGCCACACAGGACAATGTGGCAACCCCGTCGACCAGGACCGCGCAGGCACCACATTGCTCGAGCCCGCAGCCGAGCTTGGCGGCGGTCAGACCCAACGTATTGCGCAGCACCAGCAGCAGCGGCGTCTGTGGATCCACCTCGAGCTGGTGGCGTTGACCATTCACCGTGAGAGTCAGCTGCTCGGTCATTGTTGCGGGTTCCTCGGTGTAGGGCACGACCGGAGCTCGTGGCGTTCTCGAGTCGGGTCCGGCAGCGCCGCGAGCGCGCCACGGGACTGGAGCGCCGGGGCCGATTTCGAACTGATGGCTAAGATGGTAACCGGTTCGACCAGCCGCTGTGGAGCCGAGCGCCCACGGGTTTCGCCCGGTGGCGGCACCCGGTGGTGTTGCCCGGCCACGAGGTCTGCGCGGGTGGGCAGCGTTGCGGTAAGCTCCGCGGTCGCCACGGGATCCGCGAGGCCTGGCGCACGGTCCCGGCATGGAAGCGAGGATTGGGAAGCGAGGATTGGGAAGCGAGGATTGGCCCTA
>JAGRHX010000433.1 GCA_020444775.1 Gammaproteobacteria bacterium | reverse complement strand
GCGGGTTCACGCCCACACCCGGACGACCGAGGTTGCCCGTCGCCATGGCGAGGTTCGCCATGCCCATGACCATGGTGGTGCCTTGGCTGTGCTCGGTGACGCCAAGACCGTAATAGATGGCGGCGTTGTCTGCGCCGCCGTACAGCCGGGCCGCGGCGCGGACCTGATCCGCAGGTACCCCAGTGATACGTGCAGTCGTCTCGGGTGCGTTCTCTGGAGCTTTGATGAACTCGAGCCATTGCTCGAATGCTGACGGCTCACAGCGCTCTCGGACGAAATCCAGATCCAGCAGGCCATCGGTTGCAAGCACATGGGCGATGGTGTTGATGAGGGCCACGTTGGTGCCGGGCCGCAGCTGCAGATGATGAGCAGCCTCGATGTGTGGACTACGTACCAGATCGATGCGTCTGGGATCGATGACGATCAGACGCGCGCCGGCACGCAGACGGCGTTTCATGGACGAGGCAAACACCGGATGCGCATCGGTCGGATTGGCACCGATGACCATGATGACGTCGGCCTGCTGTACCGAGTCGAAGTCCTGGGTGCCGGCCGAGGTGCCGAAAGTGGTCTTCAGGCCGTAGCCTGTTGGTGAATGACAGACTCTCGCGCAGGTGTCGGTGTTGTTGTTGCCGAACGCAGCGCGAATAAGCTTCTGTACCAGGTAGGTTTCCTCGTTGGTGCACCGTGAGCTGGTGATGCCGCCGACCGCGCCGCGACCGTAGCGGGCCTGGATACGCTTGAACTCCGCGGCCGCGTGGCCGATAGCCTCTTCCCAGCTCACCTCACGCCAGGGTTCCTCTATACGACCACGTATCATGGGCTTCAAGATGCGGTCCTTGTGTGTCGCATAGCCCCAGGCGAATCGGCCCTTCACGCAAGAGTGACCCCGGTTGGCGCGACCGTTCTTGTACGGCGTCATACGTACGACCTGTTCACCCTTGAGCTCTGCGACGAACGAGCAGCCGACGCCGCAGTAGGCACAGGTAGTGACCACGCTACGCTCGGGCTGACCGTGCTCGATGACGCTCTTTTCCATCAGGGTTGCGGTCGGACAGGCGTTCACGCAGGCGCCGCAGGACACACATTCCGAGTCCAAGAACTGCTCGCCCACTCCGGCGGCGACGGTCGAGGCGAAACCACGTCCCGAGATGGTCAGGGCAAAGGTCCCTTGCTGTTCTTCACAGGCACGCACACAACGAGAACAGACGATGCACTTGGAGGGATCGAAGCTGAAATAGGGGTTGGAGGCATCGACATCTTGCTGTAGATGATTCTGGCCCTGCAATCCGTAGCGCACCTCGCGGAGCCCGACGGCGCCAGCCATATCTTGGAGCTCGCAATCACCATTGGCCGAGCAAGTGAGGCAATCCAGCGGATGGTCGCTGATATAGAGTTCCATCACACCGCGTCGCAGACGCGCAAGGCGCTCGCTCTGAGTCCGAACCTTCATGCCACTTTGCACCGGCGTGGTGCACGAAGCTGGCGTACCGCTACGGCCCTCGATCTCCACCAGGCAAAGCCGACAGGAGCCGAACGGCTCGAGCGTATCGGTTGCGCACAGCCGGGGCACCTTGATACCGACGTGCGAAGCCGCACGCATCAGGGACGTGCCTTCCGGTACCAGGACGTCCATGCCGTCGATCTCCAGGGCGACCAGAGCTGGGCCAGGGCGTTCTGGGGTGCCGTGGTCGGGAGGGAATGCTTGAGTCGACATGGTGCCTCCGCCGGATAGCAGGTCAGGCGCGCTCGTCGCGCCGCCGATAAAGGTCCTCTGGGAAGTGGTCGAGCACGCTCTGTACCGGCACCGGCGTCAAGCCGCCCAATGCACAGAGCGAAGTGTCGCGCATGAGCTCGCAGAGCGAGCGCACCAGCTCGATATTCTCGGCCACGCGCTCGCCCCGGATTATCTGGTCCAGGGTTTCGACGCCCCGGGTCGAACCGATGCGACAGGGCGTGCACTTACCGCAGGACTCCAGGGCGCAGAATTGCATGGCGAAGCGTGCCTGCTGCGCAAGATCCACGTGATCATCGAACACCACGACGCCGCCGTGCCCGAGCATGCCGCCGAGGTCTGCAAAGCTCTCGTAGTCGAGCGGTGTGTCGAACAAAGACGGTGGCCAGTAGGCACCCAGCGGACCGCCTACCTGCACTGCACGTACCGGTCGGCCGGTCAGGGTGCCGCCGCCGAACTCGAGAACCAGCTCTCCCAGGGTCAGGCCGAACGGGCGTTCGACCAGACCGCCGCGCTGTATGTTGCCGCCAAGCTGAAATGGCATGGTGCCAGTCGAGCGGCCCTTGCCAAGCGCGGCATACCACTCGGCGCCCTTGGCGATGATGTCTGGCACGGCGGCGAGCGAGAGCACGTTGTGGACCAATGTCGGTCGTCCGAACAGGCCACTCATGGCCGGCAACGGTGGTTTCGCCCTGATCTGGCCACGTTTCCCCTCGATGCTCTGCAGCAGTGCGGTTTCCTCGCCGCAGATATAGGCGCCTGCACCGAGGCGAAGCTCCAGCTCGAAGCATCGTCCTCTGCCGAGCGCGTCGCGACCGAGCAGTCCGGCATCGTGAGCCAGGGTGACGGCCCGAGACATCGTGGCGAACGCATCCGGGTACTCGGAGCGTATGTAGACGAAACCCTTGCGCGCACCGGTTGCGAGAGCAGCGATCAACATGCCTTCGATGAGCAGAAAGGGATCGCCTTCCAGCAGCATCCGATCGGCGAAAGTGCCACTGTCACCTTCGTCGGCGTTACAGACGATGTACTTCTGCTCGGCCTCGGTCTGCGCGACGCTACGCCACTTGATGCCACTCGGGAATCCGGCCCCACCGCGGCCGCGCAGCCCCGAGCGGGAAACCTGCTCGATGATGTCCTTGGGTGCCATCTCAAGCGCAGTGTGCAGGCCGAGTAGGCCCCCGTGCTGCTGGTATTCAGCCAGGGACAGCGGATCGATGGCGCCACAGCGGGCGAAAGTCACGCGCTGCTGTCTCTTCAACCACGTGACGTCCTGGATCGGACCGAGTGAGATCGCATCGCGAGCCGTGCCGTCGAGCAGGGCCGGCACGTCGTCGGGTGTCACGGGACCGTAGCCCAGGTGGCCACGCACGTCGTGTATCTCGACCAGGGGCTCGAGCCAGAACAGTCCCCGTGAGCCAGTGCGGACCAGCCTTGCGTCCAGACCGCGCCGGGCGATTTCGTGCTCGAATGCCGCCGCCACCGCATCGGCGCCAACCGAGCGTGCCGCCGCATCACGCGGTACCTGAATTCGCACATCATCTGTCATGGCACTGCAAGGGCTCTGGCCGGGCACTCATGGGTTACCGTCTCGGGCGGTTACCGTCTCGGGCGACCGTATCGGCTCGCCTGTTCGGACATGATGGCGGACGGGGAGGACCCGATCAGGACCCTGCGGGACGGAGTAGCACTCACGGCTCGAGGGCCGCCAGGGCACGGTCGACATCGAGCCGTCCGAGCAATTGACCATCGATCATTGCCGCGGGCGCGAGTGCGCAGTTGCCCAGGCAATAGACGGATTCCACCGACGTTCCCGGCACCTGTGTCAGCGCGGACTTCAGGGTCTGGTAGAGCGTCTCAGCGCCGAGCGACTGGCAGGCCTCGGCACGGCAGACCCGAATGCAGCGATGCGGTGCCGGCGCGTTGCGGAAGTCGTGATAGAAGCTCACGACGCCGTGTACCTCGGCGCGCGACAGGTTTAGCTCCTTTGCAACCACGGTCAACGCGCACTCGTCTACGTAACCGAAATGTGTCTGTATGGCATGCAGGATCGGTAGCAGCGGGCCGTCGAGTGTCTGGCGCTCACGCGCGATACGCCGGACAGTCTCTTGGTCGAGCGGGGGGAAGCGCTTGTCGGCTGGCATCGGTGTCATGGCCGGGCAATATCGACGTCCCCCAAATCGAAGGCAAACAAATTCTTTGGATGGCCTGATTGATGGAATCGATTTAGGTGTCGATCTGATGCGGGTTCATGTATGCCTTGGCTGCATCAACGTCTCCATATCCTGCGCCATTGCTGCCTGCACGAACGCGTCCACCAATGGCGGAATCGGGTCCTGCTTGCGCACCACCAGGCCGATATTGAAGGTTCGTTGCGGCTCGATCAGCGGCAACGAGAGCATGCCGGGTGGCGTGCCGAACACCCAGAGGAAGTTGTCGGGCAGCACGCTCGACCAGACGCCGGTACGAATGTGCGAGCACAGCGTCATCACGGAGTTCGTTTCCGCATGAACGTTCGGATGGCACTCGACGCTTGCGAAGATGGCATCGAGGATGCGGCGGTTTTGCATATCGGGTGTCAGCAGACACAGCGGAGTCGTCGCAGCCTCACGCCAGGAGATGCTTTGACGTCCGCGAAAGGGCCCATCGGCCGGTGTCAGCAGGATGTAGCGTTCTCTGTACAGGGGCAGCGTGATGACAGCATGTAGTGGTTCGTTGTCCAGATAGGTCACACCCGCATCGAGCTCGAAGGTGTCGAGCATGCGCTGGATGTCGTTGGATGTATGGGAATACACCTGGAGTGTCACTTTCGGGTGACGCTGGGTGAGAGGTGTGGTCAGCAACCCTATCGTCGGTAGCGCGGTGGGGATTACTCCGACCGACAATGTGCCGGCCAGCTCTCCACGAAGCGCGCCGATCTGCTGCTGCAGGACCTCACGCTCGGCGACTACACGGGTGGCCCACTCGAACAGTGCTCGTCCTTCCGCGGTGAGGCCTTTGAAGCGTTTGTCACGTTCGATGAGCGGCGCGCCGATCTCGTTCTCCAACTGGCGAACCGCGGCCGATAGAGTGGATTGCGTGACATGACAGAGGCGCGCGGCGCGGCCAAAGTGGCCTTCGCGACCGAGTGTCACAAAAAAGCGTAGGTGGCGGATCTGCATGAGTGCACGAAATCCGGTGAGACGGTGCGTGTGGATCGTGGCATGCGGCCGGCGGTGCGCGGCGCCAGTCAGTCCACGAACGCTGCTCTACCACCGCGAAGCCACACTGTCGCGCGGCCGCGCTGGCCTCGATCGAGGCTGGTATCGAGTCCTCTCCGGCAGTCCTGTTCGGCATCGGGCTGACGTTGTAAGGATGACAACGATCCGGGTGAGACTCAACCGCAGCGGTTGCACAGCGGCTGCCCGTCTCGACGGTAGCGTGCCCGGGGAGGACGACCCCGATGGACACGTTCGCGCGCCAGTCGGCAGCTCCGGCGTCAATCGGCGACACCGTTCGACGAACGGTACGTGCACATGTGCCTCATCCAACGATCGAGGGCCAGACCATGACCCGCTGAGCCGGTGCTGAGGGCTGCCCTGGATGTTGATCTACCGTCCCGCCCGCCTATAGCCTCTGTTGCCATCAATCGTCAGCAGAGGTAACAGCGAGCATGGAGTTCGGCATTCTCTTCACCTCCCACCCCAATCACGAGCGCGAGCCCTATCCGCATCGTGAGGTGCACGCGCGGGTCACCCGCGAGATCCAGATCGCCGACGAGCTGGGCTTCGACACGGCCTGGGTGGCCGAGCATCACTTCTCGAACGAGTACGGCATCATGCCGGACGTGTTCGCGTACATGAGCTATCTGGCCGCCAGCACGCGGCGCATCAAGCTCGGTGCCGCGGTGGTCACGCTACCGCTCTACGATCCGATCCGGGTGGTCGAGAACACCGCGTTCGTCGACATCCTCTCCGAGGGCCGTGTCGTGCTGGGACTCGGCTCCGGCTATCGGCCCTATGAGTTCGATGGCTTCGGCCGTGACTTCGAGGCGCGTCGGGACGTGCAGGAGGAGGCCATCGAGATGATCCTGCAGCTGCTCCACGAGCGGCGCATCGTCCATCAGGGACGGCATTTCAAGGCTCGCATAGACGCGGACTACGAGCTGTTTCCGGTCAGTGTGCAGCAGCCGCATCCACCGCTGTACATGGCGGCGGGCACCGAGCGGTCCATGGCCTATGCGGCCCGCCACGGTTTTGGTCTGATGCTGTCCACGCTGCCGGCCATCGATACCCTGGCCGGTCAGATCCGCTTCTATCGCGAGCAGCTGAAGGCGGCGCAAGCGCCGCTGGATGGGAATCCAGCCTTCGGTCGGGTGGACGTGGCCCGCTGGGTCTACGTGGCGCCCACCGACGAGCAGGCGCGTGCCGACAGCGAGGCGGGCATCATCCGCCATCTGAGCCACTTCCTCGGCAAGAGCACCGCGGGCTATCTGGGCAATATCTCGGAGAAGGATCAAAGCCAGAGCTTGCGTTACGAGGACCTGCTCGCAACCACCTTGATCCACGGCTCGCCGCGCACCGTGGTCGCGCGGATCCGCGAGCTGCAGGCGCAGACAGGGCTGGATTCGTTGCTGCTGCACTATCCGCCCTACTACGGGCACGAGAAGGCGATGAACAGCCTGGAGCTGTTCGCGACCCAGGTGATGCCCGAGTTCCGGCCGCCGGGCACCGCCAGGGCGACCGGCACAGGCGGCTGAGGCCGGTCAGCGGCTCTGTCGCTCGGCCTCGGCGTCACGACGTGCCGCCGCCGCACCGAGCGTGGCGCCGACCGCGCGGGCCTGTTCGATGGCGGCGGTCTGACCGCTGAGCACGTGGGTTTGCGCGGCCGTCGCGGTGGCTCCGGCCGATGGCGGTGCGGCGGTGGCGGCGGGCTCGTCGCTGCCGCAGGCCGTGAGCGCCAGGGACAGGACCAGCGCGAGGATCCGTGCTGTGGAGCAGGGGGCGCGCCACAGGCGGGCGGACTCGAATCGTTGCATCGGGATCTCCGTGTGCGGGGTTTCCATTCTCGTCCGGGTTATCGACTGCGCGTGCATCATTCTTTCGTCGCGCAGCCGGGCGTGGGCTTACAATCCAGGCTGCCACCGTAGGAACGGAACACACAACAATGAATGAGACGACATACGATTTCGTGATCGTGGGTGCCGGTTCGGCGGGCTCGGCCATCGCCAACAGGCTGAGCGCCAACGGTCGCCATCAGGTGTTGTTGCTCGAGGCCGGCCGGCCCAGTCATCCCTGGTCGCGTATCCCGGTCGGCTTCGCGAAGCTTATCAACAATCCGGCCGCCAACTGGTGCTACGAATCGGAGCCCGAGGACAGCACCGGCAATCGCCGTATACCGGTGCCACGTGGCCGATTGCTGGGCGGCTCGAGCTCCATCAACGGCATG
>JAGRHX010000432.1 GCA_020444775.1 Gammaproteobacteria bacterium | reverse complement strand
GGCGGCAAGGTCACGATGTTCTTCGCCATCATGATGTTCGGCGAGCCGGGCGCGGAGATCCTCTATCCGAACCCGGGCTTTCCGATCTACGAATCGGTGATCCGATTCTCCGGCGCCCAAGCGGTGCCGATACCGCTGCTCGAGGAGAAGGATTTCTCCTTCGACGCGGATGCCGTGCTCGACCTGATCACGCCTCGCACCCGGCTCATCATCCTCAACTCACCGGCCAACCCCACCGGCGGCACGGTGCCAAAGGCCGAGATCGACAAGCTGGTCGCCGGCCTGGAGCGCTTCCCGCAGGTGGCCGTGATGAGCGATGAGATCTACGCGCGCATGTGCTACGACGGTGAGCAGCACGTCTCGCTGCTCGGCTACCCGCAGATTGCCGATCGACTGATCCTGCTCGACGGCTGGAGCAAGACCTACGCCATGACCGGCTGGCGGATGGGCTACGGGGTCTGGCCGCAGCCGCTGGTCGAAGGCGCCACCAAGCTCGCGGTCAACTGTCACTCCTGTGTCAACGCCGCGTCGCAGTTCGCCGGGATCGCGGCGCTCGAGGGTCCGCAGGATCAGGTCGACGAGATGATGGTCGCCTTCGACGAGCGCCGCTCGGTGACCGTGGACGGCCTGAACGCGTTGCCGGGCGTGAGCTGCCGGATGCCGGGAGGCGCCTTCTACGCGTTCCCCAACATCACCGGCACCGGCCAGGACAGCATGACCCTGCAGCGCCGACTGCTCGAGGATGCCGGCGTGGCGGTGATCTCCGGCACCAGCTTCGGCGCCTTCGGCGAGGGTTATCTGCGCTTCTCCTTCGCCAACAGCAAGGAGAACATCCAGGAGGCATTGCGCCGGGTCGGCGCGCTGTTGGAGCGGTAGACGCCCGCGAGCCCTGCTTCCTCGAACCGTCACGATGGCGACGTCCTCGACCTCGAATGCACGGCTTCGGGTCGCGGTGCTGGTCGATCTGGAATGGTCCGAGACTGCCGGCGGCCACGTGCGATTCTGGCAACGGGTCCTGAAGGCGGCCGCACACACCCGGGCCGATCTCGATCTGACCGTGTACGCGCAGGGTCGCGCCGGGACCCTGCCCGTCGCCGACCATGCCCGGGTGGTGTTGCTACCTCCGGTGCTCAGCTCGCGCTGGATCCGCCACCTGGTACGGCAACCGGACTACACCGACCTGGCGTCCTATCACCGCGACCTGGCTCGACGTCTGTGCGAGCACGACGTGGTGCACACCACCGACGCGTTCTTCTGTCATGCGAAGACCGCGACCCGCGTCTGCGCGGAACGCAATCTGCCACTGGTCAGCTCCCTGCACACAGATACCCCCGGCTACACACGCCGCTACCTGGGCGATTCACTGCGCCGCTGGCTGGGGCACGGCTGGTTCGGCGATCTGCTGGTCGATAGGCTGGCGCTGCCCGCCCGCATGCAGCGTCACATGCAAGGCCAGCTACGCCGCCACCTGGCCGTGTGCCGACACGTCTGGCTGGATCCAGCCAGCCTCGGCGGCAATCCACGCGAGCTGCTCACGGATCCCGACGCACGAACCGGGATTGGAGGTCTGCCCGTGAGCCACAGCACCTTGCGGCGTGGTCTGGACCGGACCCATTTCTCCCCCACGCGCGCCGACCGGGCACGGCTGCACGATCAATTCGGCATCGATCCGACACTGCCGGTGATCGTCGCCGCCGGACGTCTGTCACCGGGCAAGCGGGTGCTGTTGCTGGCGCGCGCTGCACGTCGGCTGATCGATGCCGGTCAGGCGTTGAGCGTGGTGTTCGCGGGCAGCGGTGAGCAACGCTCCGATATCGCCCAGGTGCTGGGCCGGCACGCGGTGTTCGCCGGTCAGCTCGACGAACACAGCCTGGGCTGGCTGTACGCCTCCAGCGATCTGCTGGTGCACGCGTCCGACATCGAGCTGTTTCCGAACGTGGTCGCCGAAGCGCTGGCCTGCGGTCTGCCGGCGGTGGTCGCGCCGGGCGGCGGCGGACGGCTGTTCTCGCATCAGGACACCGCTTGCGCGCAGGACCCGCCGGCGGTGATTGTCGACGACGATGCACCGCAATCCTGGGCGACGGCCATCGGCGCGCTGCTCGCCGATCCCGCCCGAGGCGAGCGTCTGCGCGCGGCGGGTCTGCGTTTCGTCCAACAGGCAGTGCCGGACTGGCATGACATATTGACCCAGGACCTGCTGCCACACTGGCGCATGGTGGCGCAACGAGCCCGGTCATCGGCACGGCTCGGGTCGTCCAACGAAGCGGCAGCCGACACATGATGAACGCAGCGGTCACCACGACCTGCTTTGGCCGGCGCATCCTGGTCCTGGTGCCGCACCCCGATGACGAGGTGGTCGGAGTCTGCGCGGCGATCGGCCGGGCGATACGCGACGGCGCCACGGTTGACCTCGCTGTGCTCAGCAACGGCGTGCCGGCGCGCGAGATCCTGTGGCCGTGGCAGCGCCGTCATCATCAGACACTGGTGGCGCGTCGCTGGCGTGAGTGTGAGCATGTCAGCACCGCGATGCGGACCCGGATCGCACTTCGCCAGGACATCCCGACCCGCACCCTGCGCTTGCACCTTCACAGCACCCGCGCCGCCTTGGACGAGCTCATCGAGCGGCTGGCACCGGACCGTTTGTGGGCCCCCGCCTATGAAGGCGCGCATCAGGACCACGACAGCGCGGCATGGCTGGCCAGCACCTTCGTCGATCGCCTACCGGTGTTCGAGTTCGCCGAATACAGCTTCGCGGGCGGCAGACGCTGGTCGAACGCCTTCTTCGATGCCGACAGGCACCGCGCGCAGGAGCTGCTGGACCTCAGCGCGGCGGAGGCAGCGGACAAGCGCCGCCTGCTGGCCTGCTACGCCTCGGAGCGGAAGAACCTGCACATGGCCAGGCTGCACCAGGAGGTGCTCAGGGTCCAGCCCGCTCACGACTTCAGCCGGCCTCCACATCCCGGCAAGACCTGGTATCAACGCTTTCAGTGGGTGCCCCGGCATCCGCGCGTGGACTACACCCTTCCCGAGCAGGTCTGCGAGGCCATTGCGGCCGTCGAGCGGCAAACCGACTACCAGCACGACGACCCGCCCGATCGGCGGCGCGTGACGGACCCGCGATGAATCGACTGACCCTGGGGATCGTCGGCCTGCTGGCCGGTATCGCGCTCATCGCCGGCCAGTTGCTCACCCACGATGCCGGCGCGGTGTTCACGCTGCTCGCCGACAATGCGCTCGGTATCGTCCTGGTCAGCATGTTCCATCTGCTGCCAATCGCCTTCGACAGCATCGCCTGGCAGCGCCTGTGCCCACCCGCCCTGGGACCTTGGCGCTGTCTGGAGCTGGGCTGGATCGGACAGTCCGTCAACGCCCTTCTGCCGGTCGCGCAGGTCGGCGGCGATGTGCTACGCGCGGTGCTGGCGGCTGGCACGATTCCCGCCGCGACCGCCGTGGCCAGCGTGATCATCGATCTCAGTCTTGCCGCGTTGACCCAGGGTCTGTTCACCCTGCTCGGCATCGCCCTGCTGCTGAGCGTGCCCGCATCCGACCTCTCGGGCGAGCTCGAGTGGCTGGGTTGGGCGGTGCTGGCGATCACGATCATGACGCTCGCGCTGCTGGTCGCGATCTTCGCCCAGCACGGCGGCCTGTTCGCAAAGCTCACCGGGCTGCTGTCCCGCGCGTTCCAGGGACCGAAGCTGCAACGACTGAGCGCGCATGGCGAGTCGCTGGACATCGCGCTGCGAGCCGGCTGGCGTGACCTGCACGCGCTGGCGCGCGCCAGCACCTGGCGTAGCGCCGGCTGGCTGATCGGCAGTGGCGAGATCTGGCTGGGGCTGTGGTTCCTGGGTCACCCGGTCGGTCTGCTGGAGGCGGTCCTGCTGGAAAGCCTGGTGCAGGCGGCGCGCAGCGCGGCCTTCTTCATGCCCGGCGGCCTCGGCGTTCAGGAAGGCGGCTACCTGCTGATCGGGGCGTTGCTCGGCATCGACGCCGAGGTGCTGCTGGCGCTGGGCCTGATGAAGCGGGCAACGCATCTGCTCACCGGCCTGCCGGCGCTGCTGTGGCTGGCACGGATCAGGACAAGACATTGACGTCGATACCAGCGCCTGGAGACGCTCGTGTCGCCGGCTGACGCGCTACGATCGTATCGACTATCCTGCACGCGTCCTCACACGCGTCGGACTCGGAGGCTACCAATGTTCCGAATCAATCCCCTGGGCGAGCATTTCGCCGTCGAGATCCGCGGGCTGGATCTTCGTGAGCCGGTCGCCGACGCGGACTTTCGCCGCATCGAGCAGGCCCTGCACGAGTCCGCACTGGTCTGTATCCGTGATCAGCAGGCCATGCAGCCCGAGCACCACATCGCGTTCAGCCGGCTGTTCGGCGAGCTCGAGGTGCATGTGCAGTCGAGCTTCAACCTGCCCGGTCACCCCGAGATCTATTGCATCTCCAACTGCCTGGACGACGACGGCAGCCCGCGCGGCCTCGCCGAGGCCGGACGGGTCTGGCACACGGATCTGTCATACATGCAGGCGCCCAGCCGATGCTCCTTGCTGCACGCTATCGAGGTGCCACATGACGCGGCCGGCAATCCGCTCGGCGCAACCCTTTTCGCGAACGCCGCGGCTGCCTATGCGGCGCTGGATCCGGATGAGCAACGGATGCTGCAGGACCTGCAGGCGAGCCACAGCTACGGCGCCATCTACGACAAGATTGTCGCGATCAGCAAACCGGGCCGACAGGGCCTGAAACCGCTCAGCGAGGCACAGAAGCGCAAGGTGCCGCCGGCCACCCATCCGGTGGTGATCGCCCACCCACGCACCGGCGTCCCCATCCTGTATGTCAACGTCGGCACCACTGAACGCATCCACGATCTGCCACAAGAGCTGAGCGATGCGCTGATCGAGAAGCTCTGCGCGCACATCGTCCAGCCACGTTTTGTCTACACCCACCGCTGGCAGGTTGGCGATCTGCTCATCTGGGACAACATCCAGACCCAGCATCTGGCCGTCGACGACTACTGGTTGCCACAGCGACGGCACATGCAGCGGACCACGGTAAAGGGACCCGCGCCACACGCCGCCGTCTCAGCCTGAGCCAGGGTACTAGATCAGATAGCGGTTCCACTCGCCATAGGTATGATGGATCCGTCCACGCGGCACGCTCACCAGGATCAGCAGGGATCCGGCGCAGATATCGAGCAGCATCGACCCGACCCCCACCCCTTCGAACAGCATCGGGGATGCAATAACGGCCATACCGAGCAGGATGTTGATGAATCGACACCAGCGCGCGACCTCCGCGAACGACGCGACCGACACCGTGACAATCAACGCGCCGAGCAGGTGGTCCGCGTGCGCAAGCGGCGGCGCGGTATCGACCAGCAGCCGACTGCACATCAGCGCGAGTCCGATCAGCACGCTGATCAGCAATGGCGTGGTCACGCTCAGCCCGCCACCGAGCATGTGCCCGAACGTGGCGTAAGGCGAGGTCTGGAACGAGCCCGCCGACTGATTCCGTTCCGGGTCGTCAGTATCGACAGGACCCGCGTCGCCTCGGAAGAACACCACCAACAGGTTGCGGCCGCTGCGCCGACGCTCCTTCAGGAAACCGATGGTGGCGAAGAGCTCGTCGAATGAATACGGAATCTGTAACAACATCGCCGCCGCGGCTAGCAGGCAGAGGCTGCACCAGGTACCGATCACGATCGGCTGGATGATGATGAAGAAGATGCTGACGGCGCCCAGTGGGATGATCATCAGGCCGAACAGCATCACCAGCCAGGGCATCGTCCGCCACCGCGCCCGTCCGCCGAGGATACCGGTGAGTATCTCCAGCATGTAGGTCACAGCGCCGACGCCGGCATCGGGAACCGGCCACGCCTTCGAGACACTTGAGGTGATGACCTGCTCGGTGCCCTGAGCGAAGAACGGATCCCAGGCCATCTCGGTATGGCCGAGCTGATACGCCGCCAGATAGCGTGAGACGTACAGCCCGACGAAGGCGAGCATGATGATCGGCAGTCGCTGCTCCCAGCTCGACGGACAGTAATCCCAGCCGGAAGGAATGTCCGGACCACGAATAGCCGCCATCGGGTCGATGCCCGGGACGGGTTTGACCAGTATGGCCAGTCCGATGACCAGGGCGCCGGCCAGGGTATCGTTCAGATAGGCCCCAGGACTTTGTGTCCAGAATATCAACGGCGCCATGAGCAACCAGGTACCGACCGCCGCGCAACCCCAACGCGCCCAGGCCCGAGCCGGTGACAGGGCCAGCAGCGCAAGCACCATGACCACCGCGCCGCTGATCGCGTCGCTCCAGGCCATCGCCGGTTCCTGATGGCCGAGTATGGGCGGACTGGTGAGCAACCAGCTACCGATACCGAGATTGATGAGCGGCGCCCACAGATTGCGCTGGAACTCGGCCAGATAGCGGGCCCTGGATCGCTCGAGCAGCTCACCCG
This sequence comes from Gammaproteobacteria bacterium, assembly GCA_020444775.1. The sequence goes on along the minus strand of JAGRHX010000432.1, from coordinate 4,035 downwards.
CCGAGCCGCCCTGCGGCTCGGCGTGCGTCTCGGCAGCATCCAGCCAGGCCGGCATGCGCAAGCCATTGGCCCGATACCACTGCCCTGGATGCTCCATCAGTCCCTCGACGAGCGTCGGCACGAACTCTCGCAGACGGTGACGCGGTCGCCAATCCAGCCACTGCTCGGCCTTGCTCGTATCCAGCTCATAGTGGTCCTCGGCCATGGCCACCATGAATGGCTTTATGAAAGGTCGCTCACCACCGTCGATGGCGTCCGGCACGACCGGCTCGCTCACGTCTTCCAGCCAGGCACCGGCCGCGGCCAGCGGTCTGGGCACCGAGATACTCGGCCACGACTCGCCATGAACGAGCTGACCGACGAGATTCTGCAATGCTTCGTAGCTGAGCACGGCGCGTTCCCCGACCAGGATTGCGACGTTGGCCGGATGGTCGGCACGTCGATCGACGGTGCTGACGATGGCCCGCACCGCATCGTCCAGATGCAAGAAGCTCTGACCGCGACTGGTCTTGCCCGCGTAGATGTAACTCTTGAAGGATCTCTCGTAGATGCGCTGGATCTGATGGGCCAGCGTCGGCGAGCCGCATCGATCATGATAGATGCCAGCCATACGCAGGCAGGTCGTGGGGATCGCACCGCGCTCATGCTCGATCACCTGCTCGGCGGCCAGCTTGGACTGCGGATAGGGCCACTTCGGCGCCAGCGGCGAACGCTCGGTGAGCGCGATACCGGGCTTCCCGGGCGCGTGCACGAGCATGGTGCTGCTATAGACGAAGCGTTCCACCGAGAAGCGCTGCAAGCCGTGCAACAGCCGCCGAGTGCCTTCGATGTTGACCTGTTCGTAGAGCGGATGGGGCTCGCCGGTGAAATCGAAGTAGGCGGCCAGATGGACCACCGCCGCAATCCTGTCTCCATAGCGCTCGCGGACGCGCTCGAGCGCCTGGGCGACAGAACTGTCGTCGGCCAGATCGATACGGAAGCAATCCTCGGCGTCCGGGTCGATACCATCCCGGTCCAGACCGACCACGTGATATCTGTCCGCCAGGGTTCGCGCGACAGCGGAACCGATCGTGCCGCTGACCCCGGTGACCAGCACGATGGGCTGACCGTCGAACGCTGCTCGTTGTTCGCTCATGTTCGGCGAGTCCCCCCGGCTGGTCAGCCGGCGCCTTCGAAAAGCCGCCGGGAGTCGCCGAGCACGGTACGTTTCAACGAGCTCAGATCCGGCACCAATGCGCTGATACGTGGACTGTTCCAATCCAGGCCGAGAATCAAGGCGACCTTTACACGTGCAGCTTCCGCGGCCGAATGGACCGTTTTCCCGGACCACCCAGACTCGTTGACGGTCAGCTTTGCGAGCTGTCTTTCGAAGATCGCCTGGAACACCTCCTGGGTGTTGGCGTTGGTCTCGTCGAAGGTATAGCGATGCTCACCATCGCTCGCATCGATTGCCTTGGTTTGCTCGATCATCGGGACCTCCCGTGGCTGCCGAGTCGGTCGTACGGCAGTCAGCTCCCTGCGCGCAACCGCGCGTCACGCTGCGGACCAACTCTTCACGACGTAAGGATCGTCTCGGCATGACGCTTGAGGATCCTGTAGCTATGGGTCTGGTCGAGATCGTTCCGAGTGTGAACGATCACCTGCCAGCGACCGTTACTGGATGCATCGGCGAGTCTTGCCGCGAACATCCCCTCACCCGGCACCAGAGACCAGAGCCCGGCCAGCAACATGCCGGCAATACCGCCAAAGAATGCGCCGATCAGCGGCAGCAACAGCGGATAGCCCACCGAGACATGCGCCGTGTCGGCCTGCACATAGATCATGGCGAGCATGCCGAGCAGCGCGCCAGCGATGCCCAATATCACGTGGCTTCGGTATAACAGCCGCCATACACGGCCTCGCCCGGGCTCGACCTTGAGTGAGAATGACTCCCGTGCATTCTCATGCGGCTCGAGGATCTCGACGTCACTTTGCGGGCCGATGCCGTCGCGAATGAAATCAGCGGCGGCATACGCCTGCTCAGCGTCGGAGAAGCGTCCCGCAATCTTGCGGCGCCCGCCGCTCATGCGGATCTCGTCGGTGAAATTCATGCTTGCGCCTCCCGTCACCGGGTCGCGCTCGATTCATGATCCCGCGAATGCTGTCATCGTCGAGGCATCCACGACGGCGATCGAGTCGAAACCGTAGGGACATGGTTTGTTGCAGTGCCCTTACCCCTGCACGAAGGGACCAGGCCTGAGCAAGCACATGCGGCAAACGTGCCAATTTGCTGATCGCCGTGCGACGGGGCGCGACAGGCCCGTCTCACCCCGCCAGTAACGCGCTGGACGCCGGTGCCAGGCGGGCCCAGGGCTGGTGCTAATGGACCCCGGCTTGTGGATTTGCCCCGTGTCGGATGCAGCCCTGCGAGCGCTGCCGTTCAATCGTGCGGCGGCACGCCGCGCGGCTCGGCTATAGTGCCCAGCTCCACCCGAATCCGGGTGCCGCCACCGGGCGCCTCGTCGCAGTGCACCTCGCCCTGATGACGGCGGGCGATGTCCCGTACCAATGACAGTCCGAGTCCGACCCCACCGCCACCGCCCTCGGCCGTGCCGGCCGGTCGGTAGAAGGGTGTGAAGATGCGTTCACGCTCGGACTCGGGCACCCCGGGCCCCGTGTCGTCGACGGTGATCCGTGCGCGTGCGTGGTCTCGTCCATCATCTGACTGAAGACCATCAGGCTTGTCGCCGGCGACACTGACGGCGCGCACCCGTACCCGGATCGCACCGCCAGCCGCATGTCGCTCGGCGTTCTCGAGCAGATTGCGCAGCAAGCGACGCAGCAGACGCTCGCTGCCGCGCAACAGCACCGGTTCACCGTCCACCTCGACCGGCGGCTCGCATTGCAGCCTGGCCGCCTCCTCGGCGGCCATCGCCAGCAGGTCCACCGTCTGCACGCCGTCCAGCTCGGTGACCGCGGCCAGCCTGCTGGCCAGTAGCAGCTCCTCGATGAGCACATCCAGCTCATCCAGATCGCGCTCGATACGGGCCTTCAGCCGATCGCCTTCGCCGTCGTGCTGCATCGCGACGGTACCGGCATACAGCTCCAGCGCCATGCGGATCCGCGCCAGTGGCGAGCGCAGCTCGTGCGAAGCCGAGGCCAGGGTTGAGCCCTGCGCCTCGACCAGCGCCTGGATGCGCTGCGCGGCGGCATTGAAGCCGCTGGCCAGGGCAGCGATCTCGTCACGGCCGCGAACTTCGGCCCGCGCGCTCAGATCGCCCTGAGCCATGCGCTGGGTCGCACGCTGAAGGGCCTCGAGCCGACGGGTGATGCGACGTGCCAGGGGATGGCTGCCGACAGCAATGGCCAGCGCGAGCAACAACAGCGCCACTGGAAAGGAGCCGCGCGAGCGATCCTCGCCACGCGCGACCAACCAGCGCCCGTCGGGCAGGGCGATGATCGCGCCGGGTCCGCCCTCGCGGCGCGGGATAAGTCGACTGTGTTGCTGGCCCACAGCTGGTGCTGGCAGCCCCGGCTCGGTGCTCGTCAGCTGCCGCCGCCGGGCATCGTACAGCGCCAGCTCCACGTCGAGCTGACCAGCCAGTCGTTCGATACGCTGCCGTATGTCCATCGCGGGCTCGTGCTGCTCGGTGAGCAGCTCCCCGAGCAGCACGGACAGCTTGTCGATCCACTGCCGGTCCGCGCTGTCCGCCGGCCGCAGATGCCAGGCACCTACCGCCAGGATCGCGAACAACACGATTACTCCGACGAAGGACAGATAGATGTGCCAGTACAGACGGTATCGACGCCGTATCTTCATGTACGACACCGCCTGCTCAGTCGGCATCCTGACGTCTCGCCAGCAGATAGCCGCTACCTCGCACGGTGAGCAGTCGACGCGGCCTGCGCGGGTCGTCCTCGATGACCTGGCGGATGCGCGAGACGTGCACGTCTATGCTCCGGTCATAAGAGTCCAGGCTGATGCCCAGCTCGCTCATCAGCCGTTCGCGACTCATCACCCTGCCGGCGTTGCGGGCCAGCGTCCACAGCAGATCG
>JAGRHX010000431.1 GCA_020444775.1 Gammaproteobacteria bacterium | reverse complement strand
GCTGATAAATCAGCGTTTCCCTAGGAACCGGTCGAGCACGTTGCGCACCATGGTCGAGACGTTGTTGTCGCAGCCGTTGACCGGCAGGCTGCCGCAAAAGGTGATCGATCCCACCGAGAACACCGCGCCGCCGGCCGCGGTGGGAAAGTAGACGATATCCGCGCGGATCAGGGAACGGAACGGCTCGCCGTTCCACGAGAGCAGATTGGTCAGGATGTCCTCTGGCACGAGCACGAAATGATCGCCGTGACCCTCGGAGCTCGCGAGCACCACCGCGTTGAGCGGCGTGCCCAGACGCGGGTCCGCGCGATCGAGCTCGAAACCCGCGGCGCCGCCGCCGGACAGACCGAAATCACCGATGACATCGTCGTCCACTCCCTCGAACACCCAGGCGTTCTCGGGCAGATAAGAGGCGGCGGTACGCCGGTAGCCATCGCCGCGGTGCCCTCCTTGTGAGGTGAAGCCGACCCCGACCAGCTGTTGCGGTGGTCGTCCGTTACGCCGCCACAGCCCGCCGTACTCGCCGTCGAAAGCGTTGTAGTACTCACCCGGCTCCGCCGCCCAGGCCCGTATCCCGCCCTCGCCGCGGCGGATCTCGATCGCATCGGGCCACTCGTCACTGAGTGCGACCTTCCAATAGAAGCCGTTCCCACCCAGGTACATCAACCGCCCGCCCGCTTCGGTGTAGGCAGCAAGCGCATCGAGGGTCTGTCGCGTGTGGTACTCCGGGTGCGTGGTCGTCATCACCACGTCGTAGCCGGCAATCGCCTCCAGCCCGTCGGCGTGCAGCTCATCGTCGGTCAGCACGTCGAACGCATAGCCCAGGGTCTCGAGCCAATACCACAGGTGCGCGTCCGCGGCGAAGTGACGCAGACCGGAGCCCGGCACGTCCGGATAGCAGACGGTGGCGCTGCGCATGGTGATGACCGGCCGGCGACGACTGGAGTAGGCGATCCCGGAGCCATCGTGATGATTGTTGTAGGTGGACAGACCGAACTCGGGATGATCGTCGGTGGTATAGGGCCACGCCTGCCAGCTGCGGATGGTCTCACGCAACCGCTCGTTGGTGTTGCCACGTGCGATATTCGCGTAGACGGTATAGGTGAAGGTCGGCACCAGCACCGCGATACGTGACTGCGGCCGGCCTTTCGTCGGCGTGACGAAGAAGGGAATCATGTCTGTATCCCCTTCCCGTGTGCTCAGACGCGCCGCGTACACACCCGATTTCAGATCCTCCGGTACGTCGAAGCTGAACGCACTCCGCCAGCCGCAGTCGTAGATGTCGTCATCGTGGAAGTGGATTGCCCCATAGTGGCGCGGGTTCTGGGTCCAGCAATGGCTCTGACCGTTCCACCGCACGCCGGTGACCGCGCGTGCCGGCAGGTTCACCAAATCGCCGTGGATCCGGTGTGGTCCGATATCGGTGACACGCGCGGTCGCGATGCCCTGGCTGAAATCGAAGCTTGCGACCAGACAGTCGCCCACGCTCTGCACGCCCTGCTCGTCCTTGCCCAGCGCGTCCAGAAAGGCCGCGTCGGTCATCGCGCGGGAGAGGATGGTCGGTTGCTCGATCTTGCCGTTGAAGTGCCCGTGCGCCTGCTCGCCATCGAAGGCTGCCACCAGCACGTCGGCATCGCCAGTCGACGAAGGCCGCGCGACGCAACAAACCTCACCGGCATCGTCCGCGTCCGAGCGCGTGACCACCGGCGTCTGCCCGACCCGCAGCTGCCCGCTTGCCGCATCGTAGCTGGCCCAGACTCGATACCATCGACGTTCGAGCAGGGGTTTGCCTACCGCCAGCTCGACGCCACCAAGCATCGCGACCGCACCCGCGGGCCCGATCGCGAGCGCGCAACCGGTGGCACCATCGCGTGACCGCCAGGCCATCACGCTCTGCAATCCCTGGTCCGGCAGCGTCGGCCAGACGAATGCCGCCAGCGTGAAGCTCTGCAGTCCCGCCAGCACGCCACGTGCGGCCGGGTCCGGCACCGCGCGCAGATAGGACCCGAGCGCCACCGGCTGGGTGCAGGACGGATACTCACCGTCGAACCGCGCCGCAACCGGATGCTCGATGATGCCCGGCCCCTCGGGGTTTGGGTCGGCACTGACCACCCGCACCAGACGCGCCTGGAACGGATGCGCGGAGCTGCTCGACACCTTGAACTCGATACGTTGCCCCGGCGCCACCGACCAGCGGCTTGCATAGCCAATCAACGGAATCTGCGTCATCGCCTCCACCCTCTGCCCGTCTGTTCGAATCGTGCGCCCGTGCACGCTCACGTTCATCATACCGAGCGTGCCGCGAGCCGGAGAAGCATCTTCCCCGGATCCAGCGCGCGGCGCCGGTGTGGCCGGGCTTGCAGCTCGGGTCTTTTCACTCCAGCATGCAGTGCATCCCGGCAACGGCGCGTAGAAGGCAGGTGTGTGATGCAGGTGGCTGTGAAGAGAATCGCGATCCTCGGTTTTCATCTGGAGGCGAACCGCTTCGCCGAACCGTGCACCGAGGCGGACTTCCTCAAGCGCGGGGTGTGGCGCGGCGCGGCGATCAGCGACGCCGCTCGGGTACCGAACCCCACAATCGACAGCGCCATCTGCGGCTTCTACAAGGTCATGGACGATCACGACGCCTGGGAGCCGGTGCCGATCGTCTTCGCCGCGGCGTTCCCCGACGGCCCTGCCGATCAGGACTTCTTCGAGCGTCTGCTCGACGAGATGCGCAAGGGACTCGCCGGCGCCGGGCCGTTGGACGGTGTCTATTGTTGCGAGCACGGCGCCGGACTCGCGGTCGGACACGATGATCCGGATGGCGAGGTATTCGAGATCGCGCGTAAGGCCGTGGGCCCGGACGTCCCCGTGATCGCGACCCTCGATCTGCACGCGAACATCTCGGCACGGATGCTCGAGTGCACGGATATGCTGATCTCGTACGTGACCAATCCTCATGTCGACGCCTACGAGCGCGGCCAGGAGGCCGCGCGTGCCATGCTCGAGGTGCTGCACGCGGGCACACGGCCGGCGATGGCGTCGATACGTCTGCCGCTGGTCGCCCCCTCCGTGACCTTGTTGACCGCCGCCGGCCATCCCTATGGGGATGTCATCCGGCTGGGCCAGACCAGGCTCGGCGGCGACATCATGAACGTCTCGATCACCGGCGGCTTCGCCTTCTCCGACACCGACCGCAACGGCATGACGGTGACCGTGACCGCACGCGGCGATCGCGCCGCGGCCGCGGCCGTCGCCCGCGAGCTGGCGAGCGCGGCCTGGGCCGATCGGGCTCGATACCAGCCACGCATGACCAGCCTGCAGGCGGCCACCGAACGGGCGCTGGCAGCCGCGAGGGATCCCGCGAGCCCACCGCTGTTGTTCTGTGATCCGGCGGACAATCCCGGCGGTGGCGGGCGCGGCAACACGACCTTCATCCTCAAGGCCTTCGCCGAGGCCGGCGTCGAGGATGCCTTGCTCGGTGTGTTCTACGACCCACCGCTGGTCGAGGCGGCTCGCGCCGCTGGCGTCGGCGCCGAGTTCGAGGCCCGTTTCAACAGCACCGAGACCCAGGCCTTCTCTGAGCCCTGGCAGGCCACGGCCAAGGTGCTCGAGCTCTCCGACGGCGAGTTCGTCGGCCAGTACGGTATGGTCAAGGGACGCCGCGTGCGGCTCGGCCAGGCCTGTCTGCTCGCGGTCGGCGGCATTCGCGTGGTGGTGATCTCGGTGCGTCAGCAGTGTCTGTCGAACGACTTCTTCACCCACTTCGGCGTCGACGCGGCGAATGCCCGGGTGACCGTGGTGAAGTCCCGTGGCCACTTTCGCGCCGGCTTCAAGCACCTGTTCGCACCCGAGCAGATCATCGAGGTGGATGTGCCCGGCCTGACCTCGTGCAATCTCGCGAACTTCGACTGGCAGCATCTGCCGCGACCGGTGTATCCGCTGGACCCCGAGACCAGCTGGTCAGTGCCCGCCGCCTGAGCAAGCGCGCACGCGGGGCTGTAGAACAAAGCCGCTGGAGGATGCAGGATGTCGTCTTCGTTTCGTATCGCGACCTTGAACCTTGAGCAGAACCACAAGCGCTGGCCGCAGAGACGGGAGCTGCTGCTCGAGCAGCTCGGTGAGCTGCGTCCTGACGTGCTGGCCTTGAACGAGGTCTGCATTCCCGAGCAGACCGCGCGCTGGCTGCGGGACGCCGCCGCCGAACGTTTCGGCCTCGTGTACACCCTCGTACAGCAAACACGTACCAACGGACTTGCGGAGATCGAGGGCGAGGCGATACTGACCCGCTTCGCCGTGTGCGAGACCG
>JAGRHX010000430.1 GCA_020444775.1 Gammaproteobacteria bacterium | reverse complement strand
GCCACGCAGATGATGGAATCGATGATCGAGTCGCCGATTCCCACGCGCGCCGAGGTGTCCGACGTCGCCAATGCGGTGCTCGACGGCACCGATGCGGTGATGCTGTCGGCCGAAACCGCGGCCGGTCGCTATCCGGTCGAAACGGTCGAGGCGATGGCGCGCATCTGTGTGGAGGCGGACAAATCCCAGAATGTGCCGCTGGACACCGAGTTCCTGAATCGCACATTCACGCGTATCGACCAGTCGATCGCGATGAGCGCGCTGTTCATCGCCCATCACATGGGCGTGAAGGCGATTGCCTCGTTCACCCAGTCGGGCGCCACCGCGCTCTGGGCCTCGCGCCTGGATTCGGGGGTGCCGGTCTATGCGCTGACCACCGAAGAGGCCTCGCGCCGGCGCATGGCGCTGTACCGCGAGGTGCACCCGATCCTGCTCGATCACGACTCCGACAGTCGTCCGGCGATGATCGAACAGGCCCAGCGCAAGCTGCTGGAGCTCGGCGCGGTCGCCAAGGGCGATCTGCTGGTGATCACGATCGGTGATCCGATCGGCAAGCCGGGGGGCACGAATTCGCTGACCATCGTGCGCGTGGGCGAATAGATTTCTGGCGGAATCGTGCCTCAGGCGGATGTGCGTCGTGTCAGCGGCGCGCGTCGCTGCCGAGGAACTGCCTGGCTGCGTTCATAGAGCCGGCTTTCATTGCCCGGCCGGCGGCGCGGCTCGCTCGCCAATGCGCTACCCAGCAGCCAGACCGGTAGCGAGCGGGCAAGGGCCGGAGGGCCATCCACGCGGATGCTTCCCCGGGTGATTTCGTTGCGCAGATTGCGAATGCCGCGCCATGCTTCGACGAAGCAGCGGATCTCGGCGCTGAGGCGAACATCCACGTCGAAGCCGGGGTTCTTCAGGCACATGTCGATCCGGCCGTCGTCGGCCACCAACCAGAAGCGTCGGAACTCGTTGGCCAGACCGCTGAATTCGAACTCGATCACGATCCGGCCAGCGGGCATCGTCGAGCAGTCGAAGCGGGTGCCGATGCTCCAGGCGAGAAACGCCGGATCGAGATCCTCCAGACGCATGTCGCGCGCCCATCGCTGACCCCAGGCGGCGAGTTGCATGACGATGGGATCGAGTTCCATGCAGGCCTGCGTAGGGACGTATTGATGGCCCGAGCCGTCGTCCAGCGGCTTCCTTTCGCATAGTCCGGCGTCCTGCAACTGCGCAAGCCGCGTCGCGAGCAGGGTGGGAGAAATGCGAGGCACGCCGCGTTGAATATCGCTGAATCGACGGCACCCGTCGATCAGTCGGCTGACCACCAATAGCGTCCAGCGTTCGCCCAGCAACTCCGCCGCCAGCGCGAGCGGGCAGTACTGGCCGTAGCTCTTGCTCATCGCGATCCACCCCCCCGTTCTGACACCTCATCAGCTTGGCATCAGATCCCGGGCGCGACAACTCCTGAATCTGGAGTACTACAGATTTCTGACTGGTTTGCACGGCCCGACCGGTGCACGATGTTCGAACCGAGCACTGGCGTGGAGCAAGTCATGAATCTGCCGAAATCCCGAATCGATGCATGGCGTGGCCGTTTTCGCGGCGAGATCCTGACATCGGGCGACGCTGCGTACGATCAGGCACGGCGTGTCTGGAACGCCATGATCGAGCGCCATCCGTCGCTGATCGTGCGCCCGGTCGATGTCCAGGACGTGCGTAGTGCGGTTCGTTTCGCGGTGGACGAGGGCCTGCCGATCTCGATTCGCGGCGGCGGTCACAACATCGCCGGTCTGGCCGTCTGCGACGATGGCCTGGTGATCGACTTGTCCGAGATGCGCGAAGTCGAGGTTGACAGGCATGCGCGTGTGGTCGATGTGCAGGGCGGGGCGCAGTTGGGCGACATGGATTCCGCGGCGCAGCGCCAGGGCTTGATCGTGCCGGGCGGCGTGGTTTCGACCACCGGTGTCGCCGGCCTGACGCTGGGCGGCGGGTTCGGCTGGCTGTCACGTGGCATGGGGCTGGCTGCGGACAACCTGCTGGCTGCGCAAGTGGTGGCCGCCAGCGGCGAGATCTTGACCGTCGATCAGGATAACCATCCGGATCTGCTATGGGCCTTGCGTGGAGGCGGTGGCAACTTCGGTGTCGTAACCCGTTTTCGGTTTCGCGCTCATGAGCTGCGCGGGCCGGTTCTGTTCGGCCCGACCGTGTATCGAATGCAGGATGCAAGAGCGGTCTTGCGCCACTATGGCCAATTCTGCGCTCAGGCACCTCGCGAGTGCTGTGTCTGGGCCGACCTGTGTACGGCCGGCCCCCTGCCGTTTCTGCCGACCGAGTATCACGGTACCCGGGTGCTGGTGCTGATGCAGTGCTATCACGGCACGTGCGACGAGGGCACGCGCGTGTTGGCACCGCTGCGCGGATTCGGCCACCCGATCGGCGATGGCGTGGCCCCGACCCCGTTCACGCAGGCACAGAGCCGGCTCGACGAAACCTATGCCCATGGCGCACGGAATTACTGGGGATCACAGAGCTATGCCCGCCTCGATGACGAGTTGATCGAGCGCATGGTCGCCGTCGCCGAATCCTTGCCCACAGACGAGTCCGATCTGCTGATATCGCAGCTCGGTGGCGCGATCGACGATGTGGCGGCCGATGCCGCGGCTTATCCGCATCGAGGCATGGGCTTCATGGCGAGCGTCGGTGCGCGCTGGCGCGACCCGGCAAGTGACGATGCCCACATTGCCTGGGCGCGCCAGGCCACGGCGAGCCTTCGCAAGGGCGCCAGCGGCGCGGCATATGTGAACTTCGAGGCGGAAACCGCGGCCAGTGCGCCACGGGTTTATGGGGCCTCGCTACCGCTGCTGGCCACGATCAAGGGCCGTTTCGACCCCGGCAACGTTTTCCGGGTCAATCACAATGTCGATCCCAAATCCTGACGTCACGCCTGCCGCGAAGCCGGATTTGCGACTTTTGTCGGGGTACTTTGCGCACCTTGGGCCATAATCAGGGGCTATCCGAAGTTCACATCAGGAGTCCTCGATGCCCCTCGTTTCCATGCGCCAGC
>JAGRHX010000429.1 GCA_020444775.1 Gammaproteobacteria bacterium | reverse complement strand
TTCATGATCCGGGTGTAGATGTTGCCGATCTCGGCCAGCGCGAACAGGTTGGCGGCGTGCTCGGAGCTGTTGAACTGGTACGAGGTGGTCTGGTAGATCGGGACCGCGCGCGCACCGGTCGCCGGGTCGGGTAGCTGACCGGCATGCAGGCACAGCGTTTCCAGTCCAAATTCACGATCCGGCATCGTCGCGGGCTCCTCGGTGGCTACTGGCAGATCGGGTCTCGGGCGATCGATTCAGTGGGGGTCAATAGGGCACGTTCAAGGGACGCTTGGCGGATATCACTCGGGTGTTCACACCGACGAAGCCGAGGCCACCGAACAGACGCGCGTACTCGATCTTGACGCAGCGATCCATGACCACCGTGAGCCCAGCGTCGTGGGCGAGCCTTGCTGCCTCGTGATTGATGACGCCGAGCTGCATCCACAACACCTTGGCGCCGATGTCGATGGCCTGTCGGGCCAGTGGTGGTATGTCCTCGGAGCGTCGAAAGCAATCCACCATGTCGACCGGCTCCGGGATCTCGCGGAGATCGGCGTAGCACTTCTCGCCGAGCACCTCCTGGTAGCGAGGATTGACCGGTATCACCCTATAGCCATGGTCCTTCATGTACTTGGCGGCGAAATAGCTGGGTCGATGCCAGCTCGCCGAGAGCCCGACCACGGCAATGGTCTTGGATTGCGACAGTACCTTGCGAATGCCGGGTATGTCGTCGGTGAGATAGGACGGTTGCTCGCTCAATGCATCACGCCTCTGGATTGGTGTCATGGGAAGCTGCCCGTGGATCTCCGTTGTCGCGATTGTCACCGCGCAGCAGCGCGTACAGCGCCGGCAGGCTCGCGATGGCCGCGGCGCGGCCGGCATCGGCAAAGGTCTCGCCCAGGTCGAAACGCAGCGCCGAGCCGGGCAGCTCCGGGCGGATCACCATATCGCAGGCTGCCAGGCTGCGCGCGGTCTCCTCTCGCCCGGCGGCCAGGAACTCGCGCAGCGGTGCCGGCATCCACGGCTCGAGGCTGTCATAGCGGGGCTGGGTGTCGGTGGCGACGACCCATCGCGGCGCGTGCACCTCGCGCAGGCTGCGGGCCGGGATCGGACCGAAGTGCACCAGGTCGATGAATTCGTCGGCGTCGATCCGCACTGGTGAGAAGACCACCGGGATCGCGCTCGAGGCGCGAACCGCGTCGTACAGTCGCGTGCACGGCGCGAACACGTGCCGTTCCACGCATTCGCGCAGATGAGCGACGAACGATGGCCGCATCAACCGGTGCCATTGGATGGGTGACCTGACCCTGCCGGCGACGCAGACAAAGGGAATGCGGCAATCGGCGATCCGCGCATCACCGAGCAGTGGGGCCAGCTGCGCCTCCATCTCCTGGCGCAGCAGGCCCCCGTGCAGACCGCCGTGCAGGGGCCGCTCGCTGAGACGTGCGACGCCCTGCGGCGTCAGCGCCCGCGCCAGGCGCCGCAGCGTCGCCGGGGCGTGTCCCATTGCGTACAACGCCCCGATGATCGCACCCATGCTGCTGCCGGCGATACAGTGCGGGCGCAATCCAGCCTCGTCGAGCACCTCCAGCACGCCGATGTTGGCGAGCCCGCAGGCGGCCCCGCCGGACAGCACCAGGCCGAAGGCCGACGCGCCGTCCCCGGCCGAGTCTCGGGCCCGCGCCTCGACGCGCAACGGCGTCGCGTCGCCCGAGTCGCCGTCCGCCGCGGGGTCGACCATGCCTGGCCGCTCAGCCGCGAAAGGTTTCGGAGAGGTTAGTGACGGCTCCGGGGGTCGCGGTCCGACCGCCGTCGACGGTGTACTGGGCACCGGTGACGTTGCTGGCCAGATCCGAGCTCAGGAACAGCACCACGTTGGCGACCTCCTGCGCGGTGCCGTAGCGACCGATCGGGATGCCGGCCTGATAACCGCGACCTACGCTGTCCGGATCGTTCGGATTCAGCTGTGCTTCCAGGTCGTGGATCATGCGGGTGTCGATGGGGCCGGGGCATACGGCGTTCACCCGCACACCGCGGGCCGCGACCTCGCCCGCGGCGACCTTGGTCAGGCCCACCACGGCGTGCTTGGAGGCCACGTAGGCCGGCATCCCCGGCGAGCCGAGCAGACCAGCGATGGAGGCGGTGTTGACGATCGCGCCCTTGCCCTGCTCGAGCATCACCGGCAGGACGTGACGTAGGCCCAGGAATACGCCCTTCACGTTGACCGCGATGACGGCGTCGAAGACCGCTTCGTCGTATTCGGCGATGGGTGCCACCTGACCCTCGATACCGGCGTTGTTGAAGAAGCAATCGATGCGGCCGTAGCTGTCAACGGCGGCCTTGACATAGGCCTTGACGTCCGCCGAGCGCGTCACATCAGCGGTCACCGCGAGCGCTTGACCACCTTGTTGAATGATCGTGTCGGCGGTGTTCTGCGCGGCCTTGGTGTCGCGATCGACCGAGACCACGGTCGCGCCGCGCTCGGCAAAGCCGAGTGCCGCGGCGCGGCCGATGCCATTTCCCGCGCCCGTGATGAGCGCGATCTTGCCGCTGAAGTCCATACTGTTCTCCTCGTTGCCGAAGCGTCTATAGGTGGCGTGGAGCCGCGGAGTCTAGCATGCGCGGGTCGCGTCGCCGTTGCGCCGGCAGGCGGCTGGCGACCGTGCGATGCGGGAGGCGCCAGCCTTTTCCACGTCGCCTGACGGCGAGTTGTGTCGGCCTCATGCCGGCTTTGGTCGATGCAGTCCACGTGATATCCACTGGATGAATGGCAGCGGGCTCGTCGGCGTGGTGGGCCGCTCGTGCCCGCGCGGATTCCCTGAATGGCGCCAGCCCCGCATAATCGCCGCCTTGAGAGGGTCCGCGGTTTGCGGCCCGACATCGCCGCTCCCCATTCCTGGATACCTACCATTTCTGGAAGCACTGCGTAGTCCCGCGTAAAGACGTCATGCAAAGCAGCCCGGAACCTGAATCAGAGGCGAGCTCGCCGGCCAGTCTCATGCGCCGCATCGTCGCGCTCGCGGTCGATCTCAGCGTGGTGCTGGGTATCGGTTCGCTGGCTTTGTTGCTGATCTCGCTGTGGGTGCCGCTCGACGGTGCCGAGGCGCAGACCCCACGTGGCCTGGTGTTCATCCTGGCCGCGGTGTATCTGGTCTGGGCGCGGGATCATGGCTGGCCGAGCCTCGGCCGCCGGCTGCTGAAGCTGCGGCTGCTGCGAGTCAGGGGCCTCATGCCCTCTTTCTTGAGCAAAGCGGTCACGGTGAACATCGACCCGGATGGCGCCACCCAGGGCAATCAGGTGACGAACGCGATCATCGCCTCCGGGGCCTGCTCCATGGTCGCCGCGGCGGCGCTGGTGAGCAGTCTGCACTCGACCGTCGTCTTCCAGACGGCCCGTGAGCACGTGTCGGCCGATGGGCGTTTGCTTGCCGCCGGCGGCCAGGCCGCCAACCTCTCGCCATTCGCGCAGTCGCTGCTCATCGGCGACCAACGCGCCTACCTGCGGGTCGGACTGGATTGGCCCGATGCGGGGAACGAGAACTCGGAACGGGCCGAGGCCCTGGAGTTCTTCCTCGTCCGACCCGGGCCGGGGGACGACTGGCGCGTGCAGCTGAGCCGCCCGGTGCCAGCTCTGTGGCGTGGTCGCTACGGTCTGTTCGTGGCCGATGACGAGATACCGGCCGCGCCGCATGGCTGAGCGCGGGCCACGCCGCGAACCGCGCGGCAGGCAATGCGCACCCGAGCGCCGTTCCGTCATCCCGGGGCCTGCCCGCGCACCTGCGCAGACGCGCATCGGCGCGGCCAACGCCCGCTGCTGGTGGCCGGCCGGCCACACCTGCCCATTCCGCTCAGCCAACCCATGAGCGACGTGCCTCCCCTGGTCGCGGCACAGCTTGCCGAAATCGGGCTGGACGCCGGGCGCCCGTTGCTCATCTCGGACGCGGACGAGGTGCTGTTCGAGTTCATGGCGACCTTCGTTTCGCACATCGAGGCGCTGGGCCTGTATTTCGATTGGAAGAGCTTCGCCTTGACCGGCAACATCCGCCGGCCCACGGACCATGGTGCGTTGTCGCCGGCCGAGGTGCGAAGACTGATCAACGAGTTCTTTGCCGAGCGAACCGAGTCCATCCCACCCGTGGCAGGGGCGGCCGCGGCGTTGGCGGAGCTGGCCGGATCCGGTGTGCAGGTGCTGGTGCTGTCGAATCTGCCGCTGGCACAGCGCGACGACCGCGCGCGTGCTCTGGCCAGACACGGCATGGACTATCCGCTCATCGCCAACACCGGTCTGAAGGGCCCGGCGGTACGTGCGCTCGCGGCCCGGGTCGATGCGCCGACCGCCTTCATCGACGACATCGCGCACCATCACAGCAGCGTCGCCACGCACGCCCGCCACGTGCGTCGCCTGCATTTCACCAGTCATCCGCGTCTGCGTGCCCTGCAAGGTGCCGTCGACGATGCCCACTACCAGGTGTCGAGCTGGGACGAGCTGAGCGCGCGACTGCGCTCAGAGCTTCTGGGTTGAAGTCGAAACCACCGATATCAGGTGATCGATGAATCGGCGCGGAAGAGTGCCTGGCCGAGCGCTGTGAGATCTGGTATCGACTAAAAGCGGTAGTTTGGGCCTCGGCTGCTGCTGGATGAAGCGGGCATGGGTCGTTCGGCGTCAACCCTCGCGAGCTCCGTGCCGAGCCGTGGCCGCGGCAACAGGGCGCGTGCCGGACGATCTCATCCATGACAAGATGATTTCCGCATCGCATCAATGCAATCCGCGTGGGGTGACGCCGCGCCAGTAGCGTCGATATCGAAACGGCATGTCGTGGACCCGAGTCCATCGTTCGTGCACACGCTTATATCCTGTTCCCCGCGTCGCGGTCCTCTGCTCTTCAGTCTTATAGATGACTAAATGATGGAAGTCGCTACTCGAATCCATCGAGTCATTGAGGATGCGAGTCGAGTTGCGTCGCGCGGGTGTCGATCCGGTGATCAAGGTCGTTCCGGGTAAAGACTACTTTCAAAATTCTCTCCGTTCGGTAGACTCGGGCCAGGGAAGACACAACGAATCCGAACAGGGAAGTCGGGCTGGGCACCTCTGTGCAGAGGCGCTCAGGTAACCACCAGCACTTTCGGTCGCACAGCATCTCGCTCGAGGAACGTTTCACTGGCCGCGGTCACCCGATGCATGGTTGCTATGGTCGATTGAAACGGGCGCATCGAACGGCCGACGCGCGACCGATCCATCGGAGGATTGGAGTATGTCGCACGATCAGCGTGGCTCTGCGTTCGGCAGGCGTCAGTTCATCAAGGCCAGCAGCGCGCTCGCCGGCGCATCGGCGCTCGGACTTGCGCCTTTGGCTGCGCGCGCGCAAACGCCGAAACGAGGCGGCGAGCTGCGCTTCGCGACCCGGACCGACGGTGCGCGGCTCGATACCCATCGTCAGTTCGTCTACTGGACCTCGAACGCGCTGGCCGCGACGACCTATGGTCTGCTCGACATCGATCAGCAGTTGAACGTAAAGCCCGGCGTGGCCGAATCCTGGGAGGCCAACAAGACGCTGGACGTCTACACATTCAAGATCCGTCGCGGCATGGAGTATCACAACGGCCGGAGCATCGATGCCGAGTCGGTCAAGTGGAACTTCGAACGCATCATGGATCCCAAGATCGGCGCCGCCTTCACGCGCTCGGCGACGGTCGAGATCAAGGAGATCAAGGTGCTGGACAAGGAGACGGTGCAATTCGTCCTCAAGGGGCCGAGCGCGGTGTTCCCGTCCAACATGGTCTACTACCCCTGCAACCTGATGGCGCCGGATAGCGAGAATCCCGACACCAATCCGATCGGTTGCGGTCCTTTCAAGTACAAGAGCTGGAAGCGCTTCGATACCACGGTGATGGAGCGCTTCGAGAACTGGTGGGAGACCGACGCCCAGGGCAATCAGTTGCCGTATATCGATACCCTGGTGGGGCTACCGCGCAAGGAGGACGCTGTGCGTCTGACCACGCTGCGCGCCGGTGAGTCGCAGCTCATCGACAACATGGCATTCACTGATGCCGCCGAGTTCCCCGAGAAGTACGGTGAGGAGTTCAACTATTGGGACGTGCCGCACATCGGTACCGCCTGGATTGGCTTCAACATGAAGAACGGTGTGTTCTCGTATGACAATCCGGATGCGTTGCTGGTGCGTCAGGCTGCGGCGCATGCCATCGACCACCAGGCGATCCATGAAGCGGTATTTAACGAGCGGGGTGCGATCGCGAAGGGCTTTTATTCGGAGAAGAGCCCCTGGTATTCGGCCGAGGCGAGCTCGTGGCCCGAATACGACCCGGACAAGTCCCGTGCATTGCTGAAGAAGGCGAAAGCCGAGGGTGCAAGGATCCAGGTGGTATCGCGTCAGGCCTACGCCTACATGCAACAGACCGGTGAGCTGGTGCACGCGATGCTCAGCGAAGTGGGCTTCAACGCGAGCTATGAAGTGCAGCCGAACGCGATGCTGATCCAGCGCTACAAGAAGAACGATCACAGCGTCGATTCGACCGCCAGCAGCTATCGGCTGGATCCGGATTCGTGGTTCACGCGAATCGTGCATTCGAACGGTTCGGAGAACAAGCTGCGTATAGGCTACAAGAATCCGGAGGCCGACAAGCTCATCGACCAGGCACGAGCCGAGCCCGAGCAGGCACGACGTCTGGAGCTCTACACCGAGGTCGAGAACATCGTCAACCGCGACGTGCCGTTCATCTACTCGCACTACGTGTCGATGCTCGAGGCCGGGGTCAAGACGCTCAAGGGCTACCAGCCCAGCTTTGCCGGGCCATTCAGCTATCAGGGCGGCGGCATCCGCACTGCCTGGTTCGATACCTGAAGATCGGCGGGGACGAACGGGTCGAAGCGGGGCGTCGTGCCGTCTGCAACGGCGCCCCCATCCCGGCGGCCCTCAATCCGGCCGCCCCATCCCGGCCACCAGTGTCCCGGATCACTCAGCCGCACGGGCAGTGGGCTGGCGTCGACGCGCTGGTCCCGCTAACGCTGGCCCCGACCGCCGAGTAGAGGTGCGCTCATGATCGTCTATACCATCAACCGGCTGCTGCAGATGATCCCGGTGCTGTTCGTGCTGACGCTCGTCGTCTTCAGCTTCGTGCATCTGCTGCCGGGCGACATCATCGATGTGATGGCCGGGGACGAGCTGGTCCAGGATCCCAAGGTCAGGGAGGCGTTGACCAAGGAGTTCGGTCTGGACAAGCCACTGTACGTGCAGTACTTCACCTGGCTGGGCAATGCCGTGCAGGGCAACTTCGGGCGCTCGCTGATCTCGGGACGGCCGATTTCCACGGAGCTGTTCCAGGGCATTCCGGCGACCATCTACCTCGCCGCGACCGGCATCCTGTTCTCGATCATCATCGCCATTCCGCTCGGCACCATCGCCGCGGTGAACCGGAACACACCGGTGGACTACCTGGCCCAGACCGTGTCGCTCATCGGTATATCGGTGCCGGAGTTCTGGTTCGGGATCATGTGCGTGCTGTTCTTCTCGCTGCACCTTGGCTGGACACCGTCCTCCGGTTACGTCAGCCCGTTCGAGGATCTGGGGCTCAGCATTCAGCATCTGCTGTTGCCGGCCTTCGCCATCGGGTTCCGTCAGGCGGCGTTCACCACCCGACTGACCCGGTCGAGCATGCTCGACGAGACACGCAAGGAGTACGTGGACACCGCCCGCTCGTTGGGCTTCTCCGAGCGCAAGGTCATCTACAAGTACACCCTGCGCAATGCGCTGATTCCGACCGTGACGATCAGCGGGCTGCAGCTGGCCGCCTTGCTCGGCGGCACGGTCGTGCTCGAGACCATCTTTGCCTGGCCGGGCATCGGCCGTGCGATCTACGAGGCGATCATCAATCGCGACTATCCGTTGATCCAGGCCGGGGTGTTGGTGCTCGGCTTCATCGTGATCATGACCAACCTGTTGGTGGATCTCACCTATCGTCTGCTGAACCCCCGAGTCGAGCTCGGCTGAGCCGCGCCCGCGTAGCGACATGCCCGTCGACACAAGACCGTAGAGATCAGCCATGAGCGTGAATGACAGCGAAACGAGCCTGACCACCCTGCGTGAGGTGGATCTGCGTATCCCGAGCCTGTCGGATCATCTGCGCCGTTGGTGGGGCGCCATTGGTAACGGCCTGGGCGAACTGTACAAGAGCAAGACGGCACTGCTCGGCACGGTGATGCTGGTTATCCTGCTCATGGCCTGTCTGCTGACCCCGTGGATAGCCACGCACGATCCGATCAAGACCAATTACCGGGCGCGATTGGAGCCGCCGAGCGCGACGCATTACCTGGGCACCGACCGCTTCGGTCGCGACGTCTACTCACGCATCCTCTGGGGCGGTCGTCGCCTGGTATCCATCTCGATACTCGCAGTGGCGTTCGGGCTGTTGATCGGGGTGCCCTGGGGGGTGCTCTCCGGATACTTTGGCGGTCGCGTGGACGCGGTCTCGATGCGCATCGTCGACGGACTGCTGGCGTTTCCCGGCTTGCTGCTCTACCTGCTCATCGTCACCCTGGCGCGGGAGTGGAAACTCGAAGGCATCTGGAACGACGCGATACTGATCTTCGCGCTCGGCTTTGCATTCTTCCCGCAGGTCTCGCGGCTGGCACGTGGGGCGACGCTGGTCGAACGACGCAAGGAGTACGTCGAGGCGGCTCAGGTGATCGGCAACGGATCCTTCTACATCGCCCTGCGTGAGATCCTGCCCAACTGCGTCTCGCCGCTTATCGTCAACGCCACGGTACGACTGGGCTACGTCATTCTCATCATCGCGGCACTATCCTTCCTCGGGCTCGGCACGCCGCCGCCGACCCCGGACTGGGGCGCGGACCTGAGCTCGGCACGCGATCAAATTGAGACCAATCCCCTGGTCGCGGTGTTTCCGGGGCTTGCCATCTGCTACGCGGTGCTGGCCTTCAATCTGTTCGGTGACGGGCTGCGTGACATCCTCGATCCGAGAATCACGGAGCGTTAGCGATGGCGGAATCCAGCGTGGTATCCACTCCGGTCGCAGCCGCGCCGGCGAGCGAGAACATCCTCGAGCTCGACGATCTGACCATCTGCTTCCACCTCAAACGAGGTGACCTCACTGCCGTCAATGGCGTCAGTCTGAAGGTCAGACGCGGCGAGACCTTCGGACTTGTAGGGGAGAGCGGTTCGGGCAAGACCGTGACAGCGCGGTCCATCATGCGTCTCATTCCGACCCCGCCCGGTGAGTATGTGCGTGGCCGCGTGATGTTCGAGGGACAGGACCTGTTGCGGCTGAGCGAGTCACAGATGCGTGCCTTGCGTGGCCGACGTATCGCGATGGTGTTCCAGGAGCCGATGAGCGCGCTCAATCCGGTCTTCACGGTCGGCAGTCAGATCGGCGATGCGCTGCGCACCAATCTCGGTATGAGCCGTCGCGAGGCAAGGGAACGGACCATCGAGCTGCTCGGTCTGGTCGGGATCCCGACCCCGCAAAAGCGCGTGAACAACTATGTGCACGAGTTCAGCGGTGGTATGCGCCAGCGTGTGATGCTGGCGATGGCGTTGAGCTGTGATCCGGGTTTCCTCATCGCCGACGAGCCGACCACCGCCCTCGACGTGACCATACAAGCAGTCATCCTGGATCTGATCCAGACCATGATCGACCGCTTCGACATGTCACTGATCTTCATCACCCACAACCTGGGGGTGGTGGCGCACGCCTGCGACAGCATCGGTGTGATGTATGCGTCGCATCTGGTCGAGATCGGCAGGAAACGAGAGATCTTCGCCAATCCCCAGCATCCGTACACGGTCGGTCTATTGAACTCGATTCCGCGCCTGGATCTGCAGACCGAGCGTCTGACGCCCATCCAGGGCTCGGTGTGCAACATGCTCGCGCCACCTTCTGGCTGCAAATTCAATCCACGCTGCAGCCACGCGATGCCGATTTGTAGTCAGGAGGTGCCACCCATGCGGGAGGTGGCGCCGGGTCACTACGCGGCCTGTCACCTGCATCAGCAGGGCGGTGGCTGAGATGGGCGCCCCATTCCAGCGGGTGGCCTGCCACCCGATCGATCCCAGCCAGGAGCGAATTCGACCATGAGCGAGATACTGCTCGAGGTAGATCGACTGACCAAGCACTTCAAGCTGCAGGACGACCTGGTATCGAGGGTGTTGGGACGGACCCAGACGCTCAAGGCGGTCGACGATATCAGCTTCGTCGTGCAACGTGGCGAAACGCTGGGGCTGGTTGGCGAGAGCGGTTGTGGCAAGTCGACCACCGGACGATTGATCACCCGATTGATAGATCCGACCTCGGGGTCCATCAAGATCAAGGATCAGGATCTGATGTCGTTGCCGGGTAGCCGCATGAAAGAGATGCGCAAGACGGTGCAACTGGTCTTCCAGGACCCTTACAGCTCGCTCAATCCGCGCAAGACCATCATGCAGATACTCGGCCGGGCCCTTGACGTGCATGGGCTCGCCAGCAACTGGATGGACAAGCGACGCAAGGTGCTCGAGCTGCTCAGCCTGGTCGGGCTCGGCATCGAGCACATAGACCGCTATCCGCACGAGTTCAGCGGTGGCCAGAGACAGCGCATCGCCATTGCTCGTGCCCTGTCGGTGAGCCCCGAGCTGGTGATCGGCGACGAGCCGGTCTCGGCGCTGGACGTGTCAATACAGGCGCAGATATTGAACCTGTTCAGGGAGCTACAGCAGAAGTTCGAGCTGACCTATCTGTTCATTGCCCACGACCTG
>JAGRHX010000428.1 GCA_020444775.1 Gammaproteobacteria bacterium | reverse complement strand
TGATCTTGTCCTCGATCAGCACCGCCGCGGCGCCGGCCCGGCCATAGGCGCGCACCGTGCGTTGCACGTTCATGGCGTTGCCATAGCCGTGATCGCCATCGGCAAGGATCAGCAGATCCGGCGCCGCGGCCCGCGCCTGCTGCAACGCATCCTGCATCTCGGACGCAGTCAGCAGGTCCAGATCCGGACCACCCAGACGACTGGCAGCTACACAGGAGCCGGACAGGAACGCGCTCTGGAAGCCAGCCTGGGCAGTGAGCTTCGAGGTCAATCCGTCCCAGATGGCCGGCATCACGACGAAATCCGGTTCTTCCAGCAGGGCACGCAATCTTTCAGGTGGGGTCTTGGCCATCGAAGGCTCCTGGTCGAGGGTTGAGGATCGCACGCGCCGGCATTGGCCGGAACCGGCCATGGGCATCCTCGTGACGACTCGTCACCGTGTGGCCCGGGCCGCGCGCCGTTTCTGGACTCGCATCGATCCGGATTCTGACGAACCCGCGCGGGCCGCACCAGTCGACGTGAAGCGATCCGTCACCCGTCCGCTTCGCTCCAGCCGCTGCTCGCTAGGCGTGGACGATGGCCTTCATCGGACGAGGTCTACGCTGACCGACTGCCTGCCGGGCCGCTGCTACTGTCATCGCACGGCACGTCACAACGGAGGTTGCAGCCATGAATCGCGGGAACAGACGTAGGAAGCCCCGGCCCAGACCCGCGCCGATACGCGTGAGCATCGGCATCGACCCGCCCACCTACAGACGCATCGCCGCGGTCGCGCGTCAGACGCTGCGCACCAAGGCATCGGTGATCCTGGATGCCATCGACTACCAGCTGCCGCTCGATGAGGCGCATATCGAAGCCGCGCGAAGCGCCGCGGCGCTCGCCCTGCGGATGGTGGGCACCGCCGGCCAGCCGGACATGCCAGGCGGCAAACCACCGGCATCGGCCGAGTCGCGCGCCAGCGTGCCGCGATCGAAGCGCGCGGTCCAGGCAGGCGGCGGCGCGACGTTGAAACCACGCATCCATTGACGATCGGATGGGCGATCGGGGGCGATGAAGCGGATTCAGGGCGTCCGCCGGCAGCCTCGGTCATATCGCGGCAATCGATTTGACAACTTTCAATCACCCCATGGCAACACGCGAGCCCTATGGTGCTGCCGGCTGAAACTGTCTCCCCAGTATCCGGGTTTGTTCCAGAGCAAAGAGGAAGGTTGTCATGTCACGTCCATACGATCGGAGCCGCAGACGCTTCATCAAGTCGTCAGGCATATTGATGGGCAGCGCCGCATTGAGCCCGCTGCTGCTGCGCGAGGGTACGGCCGCGCCGGGGATCATCACGCTCGACGCCAACCGGCCTCAGCTCGAGCAGGGTATCCAGATCGGCGATGTGAGCTGCAACCAGGCCATGATCTGGAGCCGCAGCGACCGGCCCGCGCGGATGTTCGTCGAGTACGACACCCACCCGGGATTCAAGAATCCAACCCGGGTCCGCGGCCCGCACGCACTCGAAACCACCGATTACACCGCAAGGCTCGATCTGATCGACCTGCCCTGCGATCGTGAGATCCACGTGCGGGTCAGCTTTCAGGACCTGAGCAACGACCGCCTCATCAGCGAGCCGGTCCACGGCAGCTTCGTCACCGCGCCGCGCGGCAGACGCGACCTACGCTTCACCTGGTCCGGCGACACCGCCGGCCA
>JAGRHX010000427.1 GCA_020444775.1 Gammaproteobacteria bacterium | reverse complement strand
CCCTGCAGGTGCCGGTCATCTTCGACGAGGTCGTGTGCGGCTTCAGACTGGCCCGGGGCGGCTCGAGGGAATGGAGCGGAACGCAGCCGCACATGTCGTGCTTTGGCAAGATCACCAGCGGTCTGGGGATCCCGCTGTCGATGGTCGCTGGCGAGGCCGAGTGGGTGGACACGGCGCGCACCGACGGGCTGTTTCGTGACTACGGCGGCGGCAAGGTGTGGATATCCAGTACCCTGGCCGGCAACTTCCTGGCGGTGGTCGCCGCCAAGGCTCAGCTCGACCATCTGGACGAGCACTATGATGAGATCATGGGCCGTATCGACTCGAACGTCGCGCAGCTGCGGCAGCGAATCGAGGACTATTCGCAGCGCAGCGGCATTCCGCTCAGCGTGCAGGGTCATGCGCGTACGCAACTGCAGCTGGCCTTTGCCAAGTCCAATCCGGCCGAGCACACCTACCGAGGCATGATGGCCAGCAGCAACCCGGCGCAGTTCATGATGCTGATGGCAATGACCGTCTATCTGCGTCTGCACGGTGTGTATGTGAAGACGATTCCGTCGCTCAATCTGTCGGCCGGTCATACCGAGCAGGACGTCTCGGAGCTGGCCAGACGCATTCAACGCACCATCGAGCACATGGCGCGTGATGGCCTGCTGAGCGAGTTGACCTGAGCGGTCGTGCCATCAGTCCCGGTCATGCACGGCGAGCAGCGCGCCCAGACCGTGCTCGATGTCCAGCGCGTGGTCCACGCAACGTAGCTGGCGGTTTTCGATGAGCTCCACCACCGGGCGTTCGTCGGCGAAGGGCGCGGGCACGTTCGGTGGCAGGTGCTGACTGATGCTGGTCTGATCCGGCCGCTCGCCGAGCTCCTGTCGCATCTGCTGGTTGGGCACGAAGAACGCCGCCAGCAGCACGCCCTCGCGATCCAGCACGCGAGCTGCTTCGCTGAGCACGCGGCTGCCGTCCCCGGGCGGATGTCGGGGATCGAGGATCCCGGTGGCGATGACCACGCTGCGGAAGGCGCGGTCGGCAAAGGGCAGGGCGCGGGCATCGCCGACCGAGACCGATATGCCGCGGCGCTGAACCGCGGATCGTGCCATGCGAACCGACCAGTCCAGGCCCACGCAGTGCAGCCCGTTGCTTTGCAGGTGCTCGACCAGCAGACCGTGTCCGGCGCCGATGACCGCCACCGGAGCCTGCAGCCTGACCAGGAAGTGCTCCAGGTGCGCCGGGTCCAGGCCGATGTTCTCGAAACGCTTCCAGTAGCCGGCGACGAACTCCCACCAGAGCCGGCGGGAGCGGGCCGGGTCGGCGGGCGTCGCGGGTCCGGACGCCAAGCCGTCCGTGGCGTCCCGGTCGTGCTGTCGCTCAGACACGGAAGCTGTCGCAGAAGCGACCGAAGGCGATCACGGCGGCATCACGTTCGGTCAGGTTCAGCGGCATGTTCAGGTCCAGCTCGTTCCAGACCGCGCGATCCTTTTTCAGGCCGTCCTCACTGGCGGCGAGCAGCGCCGGCGCCAGATGCTCGTTGACGGTGGAGCCGGACTGGGCCCTGGGCAGCGCCAGCGAGACGCGGATGCTGCAGGTGCCTGGCTCCGGTTCCGGCCTGGCGGTGGTGATGACCCGATAGTTGTACGGCATCTCGCCGTTGAGACCGGCGATCACCGCACCGGGACTGTAGGCGCGCGCCTCGTACAGCGCCTCCACCGGCACATTGGAGCCCGGGTTGACGTTGAATCCGGCGCGTGGGATACGGAAATGACCGCGGGCGATGAGCTCGCCACCGGCCGCGGTCTCGACCTCGAAAGTGGGCTCGCTGACGAGCCCGTGCACGCTCGGGAAGTGAGCGTTGTCGAACCCGTTCTCCATCACCGTCTGGATGGTGGTGCGCGCCTGCAGCTTGAAGCCCTGCAGCACGTCATGCTTTTGCGCCAGCGCTTGCAGCGCGTTGGGCAGATCCGGCGCCGGCGTCTGCTCGTCGAGCGCGCCAAGGCTGAAGCAGACCAGCTCACCGACGACACGCACCGGATATTCGTGCACGCAGAACGGATCCTGGTCGTCCTTGCCCAGACGGATTCGATAGCCGTGGAAAGGGCAGAGGATGGCGTTGTCACCGGACAGCTTGCCGTGCGCCAGGTTCGCTCCGCGATGCGGACAGCTCGCGTCGAAGATGCGAATGTTGGCGTCCTTGCGAATCGCCAGCAGCCGCAGATCGCCGAAGTACAGGTTGCTCAGCCCCTCCTCGATCTCGTCCTTGAAGGCAATCTGGTACCAGCCGGCCCGGTATCGCTCGTGCTCGCGACGTTGACCGAGACGCAGACCCGCGCTGTGCTCGGCCGGATGGGCGCTCTCCGGGCGAATGGCCGCGCCGGTACCGGTGGATGTGCTCTCGGCCTGGCTCATGCGTAGCCTGATGCTCCGTGTAGGGTTGCGGATCTGCGTTGTCTGTCGCCGTCAGCCGTTGCTGGAGACCGGCTTCTTGGCGTCGCGGCGGACGCCACCGCCGAGCGCCAGCATCGCGGTGAGGATGTTCGGGTCCTCCTTGACCATCTGTTCCCAGCGCTGCTTGTAGTCCTGTACCGCGAGCGGGCTGTCCGAACGCAGATAGTTGGCCGCGAACACCTGGTACAGGCCGTCGTAGCGATGCTGGAACTCCTCCCGGGGCAGGCGTGTCTCGATCACCGGGTGCTGCAGGTCGAAGTAATCCCAGTTCGGGCGCCCGTTGGCCTGCCGCTCGATCACCTGGTCGAAGCTGTTGTTGGTGCCCGGTATCGGTGTCCAGATGGTGAAGGACGGGTAGTCCACACCATTGTCGCGGATGAACGAGATGAGCTCGTCGAACTGGGCGTGGGTGTAGTTGGGATGCACGATGAAGTTGCAGAACAGCTTCAAACCGGCATCCTTCGCGGCAGCTATACCCTGCACGATCTGGGCTCGCTGCTGACGCTTGTTATAGTCGGCGAGCTCATGATCGAAGATGGTCTCGACCCCGATGAGCAGACGACGCAGACCAATGTCGCGCCACCGCTTCATCAGATCCAGATCCTTGAGCATCGAATCGATACGACAGTACGAAAAGAACTCCTTGTCCACGCCCCGTGATTCGATCAGGTCCGCCATCAGACCCATGCGACGCGAGTTGACGAACGGTTCGTCGTCGACCAGAAAGATGTAGCGCTCGGGGATCTGCTCCATCTCATCGACGACCCGCTCGATCTCCCGCTTGTAGTATTTGCCGTCCATGATCCGCCACAAGGAGCAGAACGAGCAACGATAGGGGCAGCCGACGGTGGTGCGCATCAAGGCGATGGGCTTCATCCAATCGATGTAGTACTCAGAGCGATCCTGTATGCACAGGCTGCGATCTGGCATCGGTATCGCATCGATGTCGAAGGCTGGTGCCTCGCCTCCGAAGCTGAATTCGCCATCTATACGTCCCCAGACACCGGGAATCGACATCTCTCGTCTGCCACTGGACAGGGCGTTGAGCAGGTTGCGGAACGGCTGGGTACCTTCACGAACCACGACGTAGTCCATCTGTGGCTCGAAGAAGTCGATTGGCTCCAGCGTCGCGTGGTGGCCGCCGGCAACCGTAACGCAGCTCGGGAACAGCTCCTTCGCGCGGGCACAGATCTCCAACGCGCGCAGCACGTGCATGGAGTAGCCGGTCACGCCGACGATGTCCGGCTCGAAGTCGAGCAGCGTCTGGTCCAGGTCGTCGACGTGCAGACGCAGATCGAGCAGTCTCACCTCGTGGCCGCAATCGCGCGCCACGGCCGCGATGTACTCGAGGGCAATGGGTTCGGCGATCGCGCCCATATCGCCCCAGCCGATGATCTCCTTCTTGGCGTTGGGATACACCAGTAGTACGCGCATCAGAAAGCTCTCCGTCGATGTTCGGCCCTTGATGATTCGGCCTTTCCGTGGGGGCCCCTGGGGTCGGTCCCTTGGGGTCAGTCCC
>JAGRHX010000426.1 GCA_020444775.1 Gammaproteobacteria bacterium | reverse complement strand
GCTCGCGCGCGCGCTCGAGGAGCGCGGCTTCGAGTCGCTGTGGGCCCCCGAGCACACGCACATCCCTCTCTCGCGCGGTTCGCAATTCCCCGCGGGCGGCGAACTGCCGAAGAAGTACTACGACGTGATGGACCCGTTCGTCACCCTGACCGCGGCGGCCGCCGCGACCACCACGCTCAAGGTCGGCACCGGCGTATGCCTGGTCAATCAGCGCGATCCCATCCAGCTCGCCAAGCTGGTCGCCTCCATCGACCAGGTCTCGGCCGGTCGCTTCCTGTTCGGAATCGGCAATGGCTGGAACCAGGACGAGATGGAGAATCATGGCACCGTGTTCGCCACCCGACACAAGTTGGTGCGCGAGCGCGTGGAGGCGATGCGACTCATCTGGACCGAGACCAAGCCCGAGTATCACGGCGAGCTCGTCAGTTTCGACCCGATGATGACCTGGCCCAAGCCAGTGCAAAAGCCACATCCGCCGGTCATCGTCGGTGGCGCCTTCCCGTATGCCGCGCGGCGCGCGGTGCGCTATGGCGATGGTTGGATGCCGCTCGCCGGTCGGCCGCAGCAGTATGGTGACGCTTTCGAGTTCGTGCCGAAGTTTCGCGAGCTGCTCGCCGAAGCAGGTCGTGACCCGGCGAGTTGCCCCGTCTCGCTGTTCTCCTCGACCGACGATATCGACACGTTGAAACGCTATCGCGACATGGACATCGTCCGCAGCGTCTTCAGTCTGCCCGCGGCCAAGGAGGACGTGGTGCTACCGATCCTGGACAAGTGGGCCCAGCTGATGCGCAAGCTCTGAGCGGCAGATCGCATCGAATGACTCGAACCTGCAGGTTCGAGTCATTCGACACGGACGCTCGGTATCAGCCCCCTACCCTCATCACCGCTGAACAGGCAGGTCTGTCATGAGTGCTCAGACCATCGAGATCCGTGACGCGCGCGAATCGGACGCCGAGCAGATGCTCGGCATCTATGCGCCCTATGTTCGCGACACCGTCATCACCTTCGAGGAGGTGGTGCCGGAGCTCGAGCAGTTCCGGGATCGGGTGCGCAAGTACCTGAGTGGCTGGCGTTGCCTGGTCGTGGTGCAGGACGATCGGCTGCTGGGCTATGCCTACGGCTCCACGCACCGCGAACGGTCCGCTTACCGCTGGTCCGTTGAGACCACCATCTATCTGGATCCGACAGTGCATCGACAGGGGCTGGGCCGACGCCTGTACGGGGCGCTGCTGCCGGCGCTCGCCGAGGCCGGCTACTGCAACGCCTTCGCGGGTATCACCCTGCCGAACGCGGCGAGCGTCGGCCTGCACCAGGCAATGGGTTTCGAGCCCATCGGTACCTTCTCCCGGGTCGGCTACAAGCTCGGCGCATGGCGCGACGTGGGCTGGTTCCAGCTCAGGCTGCGTGATGAGCCGCCGCAGCGCTCGTCGAGCTGACCGGCCGAGCCGGGCGGCCAGCTCGCGACGAACACGTCAGCTTCAGTCCGCCAGGTACTCGAGACGGAAACCGTCGCCCCAGCGCTTGATGTGGCCGACCGACGGCGAGGGGAAGTGCATGGTGCAGCACACGGTATCGGTATCGCAGTAACGCTCGAAGAAGCCCCGCCGGGTGGCCACCGCCTGCGCCCGATCGGTATCGACTCGCATCACCAGCTCCGGATAGCGGGCCTGGATGGGTGAGTGCACCAGATCGCCGGTGAACACAGCGGCATCCCCACCGCGGCCGGCGCAGACCGCGAAGTGATCCGGTGTGTGCCCCGGGGTGGACATCAGCCGGATGTGGTCGTTGAGCTCATGGTCGCTGCTCACCAGCTCGGCGCGATTCGCTTCGATGATCGGCAGCACGCTGTCGCTGATCTGATCGAGCGGCGTCTTCTCGTGGACCTCGCTCCAGTAGGTGTACTCCTTGCGCGAGAACAGATAACGCGCCTTGGGGAAGGTCGGTACCCAACGACCGTTCTCCAGCCGCGTGTTCCAGCCGACGTGGTCGCCGTGCAGGTGAGTGCACATGACGAAATCGATGTCTTCCACGGTCAATCCCGCGACCTTCAGCGCCTGCATCCAGGTGTTGTCGTTCTTCTTGTGCCAGGCCGGACGGTTGGGGAAGTTCTTGTCGTTGCCGATGCATGCATCGACCAGGATGTTGTGATGCGGGGTCTTCACCACATAGGACTGGAAGCACAGCACCACGTTGCCGCTGGTGGCGTCGTAGCCGGCCGGCGCCAACCAGGAGAGATTCTCCTGAAGGGTCGCGTCGGTCAGGCTTGGCAGGAACTCCTTGATCGGCGTGAAACCGTACTCGTCCTCGACGATTCGATGAATCGTCATGTCCTTGATGTCGAAGGTGGTGCGCATGGTGGTCTTCTCGCGTCTGGTGGCTGGTGGGGTCGGCTCATGGTAGCGCCAGCGACCGGCCGTTGACAGCACGCTCTCATCCTCGGCCCCCGAGCTGGAGATGCAGGTCTCGAGCGACTGGCGGTGTCGGCCAGATGCGATCGCCACTCTCGGGGTCGAACAGACACAGCGACCGGACATCGACCGTGCAACGCACACGCTCAGCCTCGAACCCTCGACCGCGCGCATCGACCCGGGCGATAAGACGCAAGAGGCCGTCGGGTGCCGGCTCGGCGCCGTCGGGCCAGGCCGTGGTGGTGAACCCACCCTGCCCCGGCAAGGGCGAGGCGATGCGCAGATGCACGAAGGACTCCGCGCCCAGCCATTCCACCAGCTCGACCTCCGCCTCGAAGCCGAGCGTGTTGGCCGGGTTGCCCGAGTCGTCGGCCAGGGTCAGATGCTCGGGGCGCAGCCCGGCAATCACCCGCGGGTGCCTGTCCGCCAGCGGCCAGTCCTCCGGCACGGTCAGGGTTCCAATCGGCAGCTCGAGTCGGTCGCCGCTCGAACGTCCGGGTAGCAGGTTCATGCCGGGCGAGCCGATGAAGCCCGCCACGAACAGATTTGCCGGCAGCTCGTACACCTCACGCGGGGTCGCGATCTGCTGCACCCGCCCTTCGCGCATCACCGCGATGCGATGACCCAGCGTCATCGCTTCGGTCTGGTCGTGGGTCACGTAGATCGTTGTTACGCCCAGCTCCTGCTGAAGCTCGCGGATCTCGCCGCGCATCTGCACGCGGAGCTGGGCGTCGAGGTTCGAAAGCGGTTCGTCGAACAGGAA
>JAGRHX010000425.1 GCA_020444775.1 Gammaproteobacteria bacterium | reverse complement strand
GGCCAGAGCATTCCGGACATCTTCGGCACGCCCGACGACCTCAAGTTCCACTCCTGCATGACCCTGTTCGAACGGGTCGCGGGTCCAGAATCGGTCTTCGCCGAGGCGCTGCGAAAGTACTTCCACGAACAGCCGGATAACCAGACGCTGCGGCGTCTGACCGAGCTCGAGCCGGGGCAGCCGTGATGAAGCGCTACGACGCCGTGTTGTTCGATCTGCTCACCGCGCTGCTCGACTCGTGGACGCTGTGGAACGATGTGGCCGGTAGCGAGGCCGATGGCCGCGCCTGGCGGGCGGCCTATCTGCGCATCACCTACGGCTGTGGCGAGTATCGGCCCTACGAAACCCTGGTCGCCGAGGCCGCGGCGAGCTGCGGTCTGTCGGCAAGCCTGGCCCGGTCCCTGGACGAGCGTTGGGACGAGCTGCGGCCCTGGCCGGACGCCCCGGCCCTGCTCGAGGCTTTGAGTCACGACCATCGACTCGGCGTGGTCACCAACTGTTCCGAGCGACTGGGGCAGCGCGCCGCGGCCCGGCTCGGGGTGCCGCTGGACTGCGTGATCACCGCCGAGCGGGCCGGCGCATACAAGCCCGAGCCGGCGCCCTATCGCATGGCGCTGGACGCATTGGGTCTGCCGGCGGCGCGGGTGCTGTTCGTGGCCGGCTCGGCCTTCGATCTGTTCGGCACCGCCCGGGTGGGTCTGCCGACGGTCTGGCACAACCGGGTGGGACTGGCGCTGCCGGCCGAGGCACCGGCGCCGCTGCGTCAGGCACCAACGCTCGAGCCCTTGCTCGCGCCCTTGCTCGACGGATCGGGACAGATGACTACGAGCTGATCGCCCGTCGCATGTGAATCACCCGGTGGTGTCGGACGATAACCCGTACAAGGTGCGCCGCAATCGATCGCGAGATCGACATCACTGCCAGTTCGAGGCATTCCGTGTAGCGTAGACATAGTTCAAGCACATCCGGGGTCGCATGCATGGCCGGTTCCAGACACATCGTACTCACCTCCCATCGTCCACACGGTGGGCGGCCGCCACGCCCGATCGTCTGGGGCGCCGCGACCCCCGAGGTGCGTGCGCCGGTGATCGGCACGGTCACGGATCCGAGTGCCAAGAACACGATCGGCACGCATGCCGGCAGCTATTCGGTATATCTGGCGGTGTCAGTTGCGGCCGGACGACTGTCACCTGACCACCGCCCGGATCTGACCGATACCTCGCCGATCTCAGCCATCGGGCCGCATCCACAATGGTGCGAGCCGAGCCGCATCGTCTCACTCGACCCGTGGGGTCATCTGGTCACCGAGGTCTTCGCCGACGAGCTCGCCAAGGGTCTGGACATCCGCCCCACCATCGCGGTCACCCAGGCGCGACTGACCCTGCCCGAGCTGCGCGAGGCCCTGGCGGCCGGCCGTCTGAAGCCCGACAACCGCGTTCTCGGGCCGAACGGCGACACCGCGGTCACCAAGATCGCCATCGACCCGGTCTGGCATCTGCCCGGTATCGCCGCGCGCTTCGGCGTCGACGAGGCCAGCTTCAGACGCGTCTTGTTCGAATACACGGGCGGCATGTATCCGGAGCTGGTCACACGTTCGGATCTGGAGGTGTTCCTGCCGCCCATCGGCG
>JAGRHX010000424.1 GCA_020444775.1 Gammaproteobacteria bacterium | reverse complement strand
AGGGTCTGGTCCAGTCGGCGCGCCAGGGTGAGCTGATCCGAGGCCTGATTGTCGAGCCCGTCGGGCAGCGCTGTGGTCTCGTCGAGGGACTCAATGCGGGCGGCGTATTGGCGTTCGACCATGCCGTAATCCTCTGTTCGAAGTGTCCTGGCTGGAGCACCCCAAGCAAACGGCAGGCCAAATAAGGATATGTTCTAGATCAAGGAGTTGCGAGATTCTTCGGATGGCGAGTCAGATATACGTCGCGGCCGCGTCGCCGGGCGTGGCGTCCGTGGCGGTGGCAGTGATGTCAGCTCGAGTCGGCCTGACGGGCCTCATCCAGTCGCGCGTTGGCCTCGGCCAGGGCCTTCTCGGATTCGGCGCGTTGCGCTTCCAGGGCCGCCTTGGCGTCCTGCACCACACGGCTGGTCTCTTCGGCCATGGTGCGCATGCGAATGAACTCGTCGAACGGATCCTCGTCGGATTCCGCGCGTGACAGGACCGACTGCAGATCGGCGATCAGACCCTCGTCGACATCGCGCTGCTGCTTGCGGCGAGCCTCCTTCGCCTGCTGCAGGCGCTCCAGCTCGCGCACGTAGCGTTCGTGGTCGCGCTCCGAACGTTCGCGCTCTTCTTCGACCCAGTTCTCCATCTCTTCGAACAGGCGCAGTCTGAGCTCTTCCTCCTTGGCCCTGGAGACCGCCGCGGTCTTCTCTTCGCGGGCGAAACGCTCTTCCTCCTGGATGGCTTCCTCCACGGCCTGACGTGCGGCTGCCAGCTGCTCTTCCAGATCGTCTATGGAGATTTCACCGCTTAGCGGGCTGTTCGAGCCGCGGGCCGGCTTCGAGCCCGGTGCCGCCGGACCCGGTCTGGCCGCGCCGGCCGTGGCAGCGACGGCGGCGTCGCTGCTCGACGCGGTCTGCGCCGCGGCGACCGGATCCTCGATGAGCGCTCCGGTCCCTTCCGGGGCAGCCTCCACGCCATCGGTGACCGGACCGGGGTTCGCGGCGGCCACCGGGGCTGCTTCGGCGGGGGGCTCGGGCTGCTCGGCTACAACCGTCGCCGGTAGCGTCGTCGTCGTCGAAGTGGTGGGCGTAGCCGGGCCGCTGCCGGCCCCGTTCGCCGGTGGCGTCTGCTCGTCCGGGCCGGATTCCTGTTCGGCAGCCGCTTCTACAGCATGCTCTGCAGGGATGTCGCTGGTCTCACCGTGCGGGGCCGTGGACGCACTGGCCGGTGCCGGTGAGTCGCTGTCCACCGCGGCCACCGGCGGCTCGCTCGACGGTCCGGCCTCGGGCCCTGACGTGGCTACCCTGCTGCCTGCGTCGTGGGCCTGGGTGCTGGAGGTCTTCGTTGAGTCCGAACTCCGCGCAGTCGCCTGAGCATTCGCCTGAGCATTCGCCTGAGGGGGCGTGTCGGCCACGCCCGACGCCTGGCCGATGGCCGCGCTGACCGCCGCGGCGACGGCCGATTGTGGCTGGTCGCTCGGGGACGAGGGCGGGCGGCCGGTCAAACTGCTGCGAACCTTGGCCGTCGCTTCGGCCAGCTGGCGACGTGCCTCGGCCGCGATCAGCCGCGCCTCGGCCGCTTCACGTTCGGCGCGCAGACGGGCTTCCTCGGCTCTGCGGCGTGCCTGCTCGGCCTCACGCTCGGCCGCTTCGGCGACCCGGCGTCGCTCGGCGGCGGCGGCAATCGCCGACTGCACCTGGATCACCTCGCGCTCGGCGGTACGCCGCGCACCCTCGGCCTGTTCCAGATCGTGTCGCGCCTGCTCCTGCTCTGCCACCGAGCGTGCGAACTCGGACGCCAGCTTGGCCTGCTCGTTCTTCAGCGCGGATTCGGTCTCGGTGCGCAGCTGCCGCTCGGCGCGCGTCGCGGCATCGCGGATCTGCACCGCGCGCTGCTCGGCCGCGCGGCGATCGCCCTCGAGTGCCTCGCGAACGGACTTGGCCTCGTTCTCGACCTTGGCTCGCGCCTCCTCGAGCTCGCGCTCCAGACGCTTACGTTCCTCCTCGAAACGGGCCTCGACTGCCTGTCGCTCCCGTTCGAGCTCCTGCAGACGCTCGGCCGCCTCCTTGTAGCGTGCCTGGAGCCTTTGCTTCTCCGCGGCGAGGCGTAGCTCGGCATCGCGACGCAGCTTTTCCAACTGCGCCTGGGCCTGACGTTTACGCGCCGCGGCCGCGGCGGTGCCTTCGCGGATGCGTCGCTCCAGCTCCAGCTTGCGGCGCTTGGCGGTCTCGAATGCGTCAGAGGCGCCCTTGGCCTGGCTTTCCAGGGCCCGCAAGCGTTCGGTCAGGCGGGCGTGCTCGTCACGCTGGTCCGCTTCCAGCGAAAGCAGCTCCACGTCCAGCTCGGCATCGGCCTGCGCCTTGTCCTGGAGCGCCTGCTCGAGCTGCTCGTTGGCCTCGATGAGCTCCGCGCCCAGCTCCTCCAGCTCGCTGGGACCCGAGGCGATGGTGCGGGTCTCGGGACGCTGGCCATTCAGACCACCACGCAGACAGCAGGCGGCGAAGCCACGTTCACAGAGCAGGAAGGTCGCCGCCGCGCTGGGCTGCGCGTTCTCGCAGTAGACGACGTAGGTCTTCTCGTGATCCAGCTCGTCGATGCGCTCGCGAAGCTCCAGCAACGGGATGTTCACGCTGCGCTCGAGGCCATTGTCGTGGTGCGCGTCCGGCGACCGCACGTCCAGCCATACCGCGCCCAGCGCGACCAGATCCTCGGCACGGGTGGGATCCACGTAGTGGACCAGCGGCGTTTTCACCAGCTCGACGAAATCGGTTCGATTCAGGCGCAGCAGGACCCCGTCGGTCTTCATCCTGACGGTGGCGTTGCGGGGTGCGTCCGAGACCAGCGCTTCCTCGCCGAAGGCATCACCGGCACGCAATACCGCGAGCAGGATGCCGTCTGGCTCGGCATCGGCCTCAGCGTCTTCAGCTGGGCTCCTGGCGGCATCGTCCTGCCCGGCGATGGCCGCATGCTCGCGCAGCACCTCACACTCACCCGACTCGATGATGTAGTAGTGGGCGCCGACGTCACCCTGGTTGATGACGATCTCGTCGTGCTCGCATTCGAGCCGTTCCAGGCGCGCGGCGATGCGCGCCAGATTGGCATCGGGGAGGTGGGCGAAGACGCTGAGCTCGCGTACGGAGGGTGGCAGTCCTTCGGTGGCGTTCGGGGTCTTATCGGGCTGGTCGGCAACCCCCGGATTGACCGTCATCTGAATCACCTCCGATCGTCCTGAACCAAACCGCCCCGCTCGCGTCGCCCAGCTTGGGGCAAGCGCAGGCTGTCGCCTGGTGCTGCACCACTGACCATCGACCGCGCAGGCGTATGCGTGGCGCTGGCAGTATCTTCGGCTCCACCAGCCACTCTATTCTGCGCCAGAGTGTATTTCGGTGACAGTCGTCAAATTCTGAATCCCAGCGACCACCCGGCCTGTGAATCCACGCTCGCGGCTGGCGCGGGCCATGGTCGAAGTGCCGCGCTCGGCCGCCGGTGCCGGGCCCGGACATGCCATCGTTGCCTGCCCCGGGCGCGCATCCGGGTAGCGCCACCCGGGGCCGCTCAACGCAGGAGCTCCAGATACACCAGCAGATTGGCCTGCAGGATGTTCTCGTTGTCATCGCTGACGATGAAGAAGTCCTGAGCCTTGTAACGGGTCAGGCCCTCGAAGTTATCGGCCAGCCAGCCGCGTGAGGAATCGAATCGCGCGACCGTCTCGATACTCGGCGCGGCGCCGTTGGTCTCGGCCAGCCGGACCAGCCGCAGGGTGTTGACGATCGGCAGGTACAACGGCCCGTAGGCCCGCTCCAGGGCCAGCAATCGCCCATCGGGCCAGGCTTCCAAGGCGACCAGCGCGGCGTTCGGCTCATCCGCCAGACGGTACGGCCAGCTGTTCCGTCCGTCCAGGGTACGCAGCGGGACGATCTGCGCACCTTCGGCCGATTTTGCTTTCTCCGGTGCGGCCAGCCAACCATGGCGCGGATGCAAGGTTATGGACTCGATGCCGGCGTTGCGATTGCGGAAATATCGATTCCTGTCCAACCCGGGCGGCAGTACCAGTCGTCCGTCGACGCGGCCCTGGGGTGTGAACAGCAGCACCCGCGGCTGCCGCTCGAAGCTCACCACCAGACGAGCGTCGCCGCGCTGCCCGTTGCGGCCGTTGACGATCTCCATGCCCTCGGCATCGCTGCCGACGCCGGGCGCGCGCGCTCCGGGGTCCTGCAGTCGGTAGGCTGCGAGTCCGACCAGGTCGCGTAGATGACCATCGCGAACAAGCGGCCGGAAATGGAACAGCACGCCGCGGTCGGAGGCCGCATAGAGGATGTCCTCGTCCTCGTCATAGGCCAGCGCCGAGAGGCCGGCAACGCGCAGCCCGTCGATCTCCACCGGGTTGATCTTGATGGCGCCGTGCAAGCGCACGCCCATGAAGGCTTCGTCGTCCTCGTGTTCGGCCCAGAAGTCCACCGGACGAGCGATGGACCGGCCGCTGCCGGTGTCCGTCCCCGCGGCCAGAAGCGGCGCGGCCGCGGTGGCATGAAGCAGGGCGATGATCGGCATGATGAGCGTGGCGAACCGGGCGACGAACGGTCTCGGCCTGTGACCCGCACGTGCAGGTCGCGAGTCCTTACTCATCCGGGCTGTTCCATGAACGCGTTGACGATGTTGGTGAAGGCCTCCGGCTGTTCTGCATGCAGCCAATGGCCCGCGCCGTCCACGGTGCGCAGCACGGCATGCGGAAACCAGCGCCGCGCTTGCGCGAAGTCCTCATCGCTGACATAGGTTGAATGACCGCCACGCACGAACAGCACCGGTCCGTCATAGCGTCCGTCCAGCATGCCTTCGAAGTCGAACAGATCAGCCAGACCGGCTTCGATCGCGTCCAGATTGATCCGCCAGCGGTAGCCGCCCGTGCTATCGGGCCGTGACTCCAGATTGTGGAGCAGGAAGGCACGTAGCGAGCGGTCGGCAACGCTCGCCGACAGCAGCTCGTCGGCCTCGGCGCGATTGCGTAGCGATGTGAGCGGTAGCGCGCGCATCGCCTCGATGAGCGGCATGTGATCGTGGTCGCGATAGCGAACCGGCGCGATGTCGGCGACGATCAGTCGTTGCACACGCTCGGGATGACGCAAGGCCAGGGTCATCGCGGTCTTGCCGCCCATGCTGTGACCGAGCAGCGTAGCCTGTGGCAGATCCAGGTCGTCCATGAGCGCGAGCACGTCATCGGCCATCTGGGCATAGCTCATGTCGGCAGCGTGGGGTGAACGTCCGTGGTTGCGGGCGTCCACCAGCACTATCCGTCGACCGGGCAGCAGTCGGCGCGCGATGCTGCGCCAGTTCGTACCCGAGCCGAACAGCCCGTGCAGCATCAATAGCGCTGGACCTTCGCCCATCGCCTCGTAGTGCAAGCGGCTCATACCCGATGCCATCAAGGGGTGCTCCGGTGCGGTCGCGGTCGTTGTCAGTGTGGGGCTCGGCGTGGCTACTTGCGGCGTTTGGGCAGATACAGATCGGTGATGGTGCCTTCCGCCACCTCGGCCGCGAAGTTGATGGTCTCGGACAGGGTCGGATGCGGGTGGATGGTCAACGCGAGATCCTGGGCATCCGCACCCATCTCGATGGCCAGCGCGGCCTCCGAGATCAGATCGCCGGCATGCGGACCGACGATCCCGGCGCCGAGCAGGCGTCCGCTATCGCGGTCGAAGATGAGCTTGGTGAGGCCCTCGCTGCGGCCCATGCCGAGGGAGCGTCCGCTCGCGGCCCAGGGGAAGCTGCTCTTGTCGATCTCCACCGCCTGGCTCGCCGCCTCCTCCTCGGTCAGACCCACCCAGGCGACCTCGGGATCCGTGTAGGCTACCGACGGAATGCACATCGCATCGAAACCGGCCTTGTGTCCGGCGATGACCTCGGCCGCCACCTTGCCCTCGTGGGTGGCCTTGTGGGCGAGCATGGGCTGACCGGTCACATCGCCGATCGCGAAGATGTGCGAGACGTTGGTGCGCTGTTGGCGATCGACCTTGATGTAGCCGCGCTCGTCGACCTCGATACCGGCCGCCTCGGCGCCGATCCGCTTGCCGTTGGGCGTGCGACCGACCGCGACCAGCACTCGATCGAAGGTCGCGGCTTCGGGGGCGTTGCGTCCTTCGAACTCGACGCGCAAGCCGTCCGACTCGGGCGTGACTGCCGTCACCTTGATGCCCAGATGGATCGCCTCGTACTGTTTTTCCAGACGCTTTTGCAGCGGCCGCACGATATCTCGATCGGCGCCCGGCATCAGTCGGTCGAGCAGCTCGACCACCGTCA
>JAGRHX010000423.1 GCA_020444775.1 Gammaproteobacteria bacterium | reverse complement strand
GCGACAGATCGTCGGTGTTGGTCTCACCAGTGACCTTGAACACCGAGATCTTGATCTCCTCGGGCAGCGCACGACGGTCGTTGAACCACTCGGCCTCCGACCAGGCTTCCATCACCGCCTTGGCGTGCGGGTTGCCGGCGTCGGCCTTGGCCGCGACGTCGTTGAAGGCATCGAACATCAGCAGGGTCTTGCCGAGCTGCGCGGCGGCGGTGGCGGCCAGCGCCTCGTCATCGAGCAGCGCGACCAGTGGCTCGACGTTGTAGCCACCGGCCATGGTGCCGAGCAGCTCGACCGCCTTGCGTCGGTCGATGAGCGGCGAGCTGGCCTTGCCCTGAGCGACATCGGCGAGGAAGGCGGCCTTCACGTAGGCGGCCTCGTCCACGCCCGGCGGTACGTTGTTGGTGATGAGGTCGAGGATGTAGGCCTCTTCACCGGCCGGCGGGCTCTTCAACAGCTCGACCAGCTCGGCGGTCTGCTGCGCGTTCAGCGGCAAGGGAGGGATCTGCTGCTGCCAACGTTCGCGGGTATGGGCCCGATATTCCTCGATGATGGACATGGACATGAACTCCTGAAGGCTCGTCGCAGGTGGCTGGGCCAGGTCACGAAGCTGCGTCTGGACAATTGACGCCAAGGCTCCCGCGGCTGGCCATGAGATTCTCGGTAGGCTTTACGGTCGCGCAATGTAGCCGATTTAGAGCCATGCATAAAATGGATATTTTGCATGCTCTACATAATAATCTTGCATACCATGGATCTAACCTTGATGCGTTCCCTGCTGGCCGTCTGCGATGCCGGTGCGATCACCGAGGCAGCGGACCGTCTCGGCGTCACCCAGCCGGCCCTGTCAAGACGCATCCAACAGCTCGAGGAGCATTTCGGCGTCGCGCTGCTGGCGCGTGGTCCGAAGGGGGTGTCCTTGACCGCCGCTGGTGATCAGGTCGCGGCGGAGGCGCGGGTGCTGGTGGCGCGCTACGATCACCTGCGCAGCGAGATTGCCGCGCATCTGCGTCTGGAAGGCGGTAGCGTACGCATCGGTGGCGGCGCGACCGCGGTGGCCTTCGTCCTGCCGAGCGCGATCGCGGGCTTCCAGACCGACCACGCGGCGGTACGCTTCCAGGTCAAGGAAGCAGGCAGCCGCGAGATCGAAGGTGACGTGGTCAGTGGCCGGCTCGAGCTGGGCTTGGTGACCATGCCCGTGCAGTTGCGCGATCTGGACGTGCACCCGCTGTTGGAGGATCGGATCGTCCCCATCTGTCGCCACAATCATCCGCTGGCGACAAACCGCTCGATCGACGTGCGACAGCTCGCCGCGCAGACCCTGGTCGGCTTCGAGGCCGGCAGCGCCATCCGCCAGATCATCGACACGGCGCTGCGCGATGCCGGTGTGCAGATGCGGGTGGCCATGGAGTTGCGCTCGATTCCGGCCATCGTGCGGATGGTCGCGGCAACCGGCAATCTGGCATTCATCAGCCATATGGGCATCGAGAACGAGAGCGACGTGCGCGCGCTGCATATCAAGGGGCTGCAGATCAAACGCCGACTGGCACTGATCACACGACGCGACGCCGCGCTATCACCGGCCGCGTCCGCGTTCGCCGATCGCCTGCGCAAGCTCAGTCGGACCTGAGATGCCGGGTCGCCTCCACGCCGCGCTGGCCGACCCGGCGAGCACGCTGTTCGGGCGTGCCTGCATCCTGCTCACCTGCACCGGGGTGACCTTCCTGTATGCAATGACGGTGACCGTGGCCAACGTGTCGCTGCCGCAGATGCAGGGCTCGCTGTCGGCCACCCAGGATCAAATCGCCTGGGTGGTCACGCTGAACATCGTCGCCACAGCGATTGCCACGCCGATGTCCGCCTGGCTGGTCTCACGCCTGGGCCGACGACGACTCATGATCTACTGCGTGATCGGGTTCGCGCTGGCCTCGCTGGCCTGTGGTCTCGCGACCTCGTTGGAAACACTGGTCCTGTACCGGGTCCTGCAAGGGGCCTGCGGCGCACCGCTGGTGCCGGTCTCACAGGCCATCGTCCAAGACACCAACCCGAAGTCCAGTCACGGCATCGTGCTGGCCTTCTTCGGCGTCGGCTCGGTGCTCGGGCCGATCGTCGGCCCGGTGCTGGGCGGCTATCTGAGCGAGCTGTACAACTGGCGCTGGGTGTTCTTCATGATCCTGCCGTTCACCGCGCTGGCGCTGGTCGCGGTGATGGTGTTCCTGCACGACAGCGAGCGGCCGTCGCCGACCCGGCTGGACTGGACCGGTCTGCTCACCCTGGCGGTGACCGTGACCTGCGTGCAGCTGCTGCTGGACCGCGGCGAACGCCGCGACTGGTTCGAGTCCGGCGAGATCGTCGCCTACGGCGCGATCGCGGCGATCGCCTTCTATCTGTTCGTCACCCACAGCCTCACCGCACGCAATCCGTTCCTGAACCCCGGTCTGCTCAGGGACCGCAACTTCAGTATCGGCCTGGTCATCGTGTTCGTGTTCGGCATGCTGAACTTCACACCGATGACCTTGATACCGCCTTTGCTGCAAAGCGTCGGTGGCTACCCCGACTCGATCATCGGCTTCATCCTCGGCGCGCGCGGCTCGGGCACGCTGCTGGCCTTCCTGTCGATGATCTACATCAGCCGCTTCGACCCGCGAAAGCTCATCGCCTGCGGCTTCCTGCTGCAGGCGGCGGCCGGCTGGTCCATGGCCCAGCTGGACGTCAATCTCAGCACCTGGGACGTCTTCTGGCCGGTCTTCATCCAGGGTTTCGGCGTCGGCATGCTGTGGGTGCCGATCACCATGGTGACCTTCTCCACCCTGTCGCCCCGGCACACCACCGAAGGCACCGCCGTCTATCACCTGCTGCGCAACCTCGGCAGCAGCATCCACATCTCGGTCAGCATCGCGCTGGTGATCCGCATGACCCAGGTGAACTACGCCGAGATCGCCCCGGCCGTGTCGCCGCTCAACGAGCTGATCTCACTGCCCTGGGTGCTCGGCCGCTTCGACATCGACAGCACTCGCGGGCTGGCCGCGCTGAGCGGCGAGGTCTCGAGACAGGCGCGCATGATCGGCTACATCAACTCCTTCTACTTCTTCTCCATGACCGCGCTGCTGGTGCTGCCGCTCATCTTCCTCATCAAGCGCGCCCGTACCTGAGCATCGGCCCACACCGGCAACTATCAGCCCTCCCGGCGGGCCCGTGGGTCCGCGTGTGGGATCGGGATGGCGCCGCCGCGGGTCTTGTCGACGAAGGCGCCGCCGGTGGTGTCGAGCGTGCCCTGCTCCTCACGCCGCTTGCCCGCGGCCTTGACCAGCGGGATGTGCTCCCGCGCGGGTGCCTGCATGCGCTCCTTGCGCTCCAGCGCC
This sequence comes from Gammaproteobacteria bacterium, assembly GCA_020444775.1. The sequence goes on along the minus strand of JAGRHX010000423.1, from coordinate 3,574 downwards.
GCGTCGATGAACGGCTGCAGCTCGGTCTGCTTGCGCGCCTGACGGGTCTGCTCACGGTCCCGGAATTCATCGAGCAGGGTCTTGCCGAACAGCTCCAGACATTCACAGATGTGTTCGTGACGGTTGCGGCCGACCTGCTGGACGAAGATCAGCTGATCCAGACCCACCGCCTCGTAGCGGCGCAGATGCGCCTTCACCTGTTCCGGCGTGCCGATGCCCCCGCGTCCAGCGTTGTCCGGCAGGTCCTCGTAGACCTCGTCGAACAAGGCGCCCAGGTCGGTCACCGCCGGTTGGTGGGTACCGAAGTTGGTGTAATAGGCCAGGCTGTAGCCGAAATACCTGAACCCTGGCAGTCCGCGACGCACGGCCTCGTCCTCGTTCGCGTGCAGGGAGAAGCCGGAGACCGCCGCCACGTTCGGATTGACGGTCCAGCCCAGCGGCACGCATTGGTCGGATTCGATGATCTGGTAGTACTCGGCTATCCATTGTCCGGCCTGTTCCGGCTCGACGAAACCGAAGATCAGGGCGCCCATGCCGAGCCGCGCGGCACGCAGGATGCTGTCGCGTCGCGAGCAGGCCAGCCACAGCGGCGGATGCGGCTTCTGCAGCGGCTTGGGGATGACGTTTCGACAGGGCATCGAGAAGTAGCGTCCCTGGTAACCCGGGTAGGGACTCAGCGCCATCATGTTGGCGGCCTGCTCGGTGCCCTCGCGCCACATCTCGCCCTTCTCCTCGGGCGGGATGTTGAAACCCTCCATCTCCATCAAGGTGGCGCTCTCACCAGTGCCCCAGTCCACCCGGCCGTTGGACAGATGGTCGAGCGTCGCGATGCGCTCGGCGACGCGTGCCGGATGGTTGTAGGCCGGCGCGGTGAGATTGATGCCGTGGCCGAGCCGGATCTGGCGGGTGCGCTGTGATGCCGCCGCCAGGAACAGCTCGGGCGCGGCCGAATGGGAGTACTCCTCCAGGAAGTGATGCTCGACCTCCCAGACATGGTCGATACCGATACGGTCGGCGAGCTCGATCTGATCCAGGGATTCCATGAACACCCGGTGCTCGGAATGCTCGTCCCATGGCTTTGGATTCTGATGCTCGTAGAAAAGACCGAATTTCATCCTCGTGCTCCCCCAAGGTCTCGCAGATGGCTCACAGAAAGCTGGTCACGGGCTCGCCTGCCGCATACCCACGCCCGAACCTTAGCATTGCCCGACCCAACAGCAGAACGATGCCGATCCGACGCCGCTGACCGACGCTGCGCGGCCCCTCCAGGCCACGAGCGGTACGCCAGATTGTGCGCCGCTCGTGGAAAGTGCGTCACGCTGGATCGACCGATGCAACCAATCCGCAGACGCACGCTCTCAGTACAGGAGCTCACGCCAGCTTCTTCATCGGAGCCGACCGAAGGCCAGGGCCCGGGACGTTTCGCGGTGGCCGGCGCGAGCACTCCATCGATTCGACTCACTCAGCCTGTCGGGAGAGATCTGGCATGAATCGGCGCCAACTGATCGTGGCCGCAAGCATCGCGGCCGCAACCCCCGCGCTCCCCGCCCTCGCGGCCGGGCGCACCCCCGTGGACTACAGCCGCGAGGCCTTCGACGCGGCCCTGAAGAGCGGCAAGCCCCTGCTGCTCGACTTCTTCGCTCCCTGGTGAGGGACCTGCCGCGCGCAAGAACGCACCGTGAGTGCGCTGATCGACGACAATCCCGCCTACCAGGGCGTGACCATCATGCGGGTCGACTGGGACACCTTCCGCGACGACGCCATCGTGCGTGAGCTGCAGGTACCGCGCCGCTCGACCCTCATCATGTTCAAGAACGGCGAGGAGATCGGCCGGGTGGTCGCCAAGACCAGCAGCGCCGACATCGAGCCGCTGTTCAAGGCGGCAACCGCCTGAGCAGCCGTTCCTGAGGCGTTCCGCCGAGGCGGGCGCCGCGTGGCATCATCCATCTCGAGATCGTCCGGTCGGGCCACGGTCCGGCCGGACGCCAAGCCTGCTCAGGGATCCAACATGACCCTCATCTGGGCCTACCTGGCCGGTGTCCTCACCCTCGTCAACCCGTGTGTGCTGCCGCTGCTGCCGATCATCATTGCCACCGCGTTCCAGAACACCCGCCACGGCCCGCTGCTGCTGGCCGCCGGTCTGACCCTGTCGTTCACGCTGATCGGCGTGGGCGTGACCGCCTTCGGCCATCTGATCGGCCTGGACACCGATCGGATCAACCAGATTGCCGCGATCGTCATGATGGCGTTCGGGATCGTGCTGCTGGTGCCACGCGCGCACAATCTGGTCGCGGCCTTCAGCACCCCGCTGGCGAGCGGCGCCAACGACCGGCTTGACCGGATCCAGGGCACCGGCGCCAGCGGCCAGTTCCTGGTCGGCGTGCTGCTCGGCGCGGTCTGGTCGCCCTGCATCGGGCCGACGTTGGGTGGCGCCATCGGTCTCGCGGCCAGCGGCGAGGGTCTGCTGCAGGCCACCGCGACCATGCTGGTATTCGGACTCGGCGTGTCCAGCGTGCTCACCGCCCTCGCCTACGGATCACGCGAGATGCTGCACGCGCGTCGCGCGCGGCTGATGTCGGTGATGCCCTACGCGAAGCCCGTCATGGGCGCGACGCTGTTGCTGGTCGGAATCGCGCTGTACTTCCATCTGTTCCGTCACGCGGAGATCTGGTTGCTGGACAACATGCCGATCTGGCTGCAGGACCTGTCGGTTCGGTTCTGAGCCGCGGCCGCTCGTCGCCCGTCGCGCACAGCCCGTCAGCGGGCTGGCCCTGGTATGCTTCTCGGCTGACGCAAAGCGCCGGCAACCAGCGGCGCGCACCCGGTCTCATCCTGCCTGTCCGGCGCGCCTGCACTGCGCGTGCCGGCGGGTCATACCGTGCTGAGGAGCGCAACAGATGGCGAAGAACACGCTGTACAACAAGGTCTGGGACTCACACGTGGTCGCCAGGCTGCCGACCGGTCAATACCAGCTCTTCATCGGTCTGCACCTCGCGCACGAAGTGACCACCGCTCAGGGTTTCGAGAACCTGCGTGAGCGTGGCATGCAGATCCCGTTCCTGGACCGCACCATCGCCACCGTCGACCACATCATCCCCACCGATGGTCAGCCAAGACCCTATGCCGACCCGCAGGCCGAGGAGATGATGCAGGCACTGGAACGCAACACCAGCGAGCACCACGTGCAGTTCCTGGACTTCGCCTCTGGCAAGCAGGGCATCGTCCACGTGATCGGTCCGGAGCTGGGTCTGGTCCACCCCGGCATGACCGTGGCCTGCGGCGACTCACACACCGCCACCCACGGCGCTTTCGGCACCCTGGCCTTCGGCATCGGCACCACCCAGGTCAGCGACGTGCTCGCCACCCAGTGCCTGAGCGTGGACCCGCTCAAGGTGCGCAGGGTGGAGGTCAACGGCGTCCTCGGCAAGGGCGTCACGGCCAAGGACGTCACCCTCTACATCATCCGCCAGCTGGGCGTGAACGGCGGTATCGGCTACGCCTACGAGTATGCCGGCGACGTGTTCGACAACATGAGCATGGAAGGCCGCATGACGGTGTGCAACATGGCCATCGA
>JAGRHX010000422.1 GCA_020444775.1 Gammaproteobacteria bacterium | reverse complement strand
TGGCCTTCGATGAGGTTGCTGTAGTAGCAGTTCATTGCGCGTACGCAATCGGCCAGGGCCGCCTGGATCCCGTCGGGCAGCGATCGCCGAAGACCAGTGGCCGCGCCCACCAGCTCGACGACCAGGTCCAACAGCCGGGCCCGATGCCGCGATCCCGACGAGATCCGCATGGGTTCCATGCGGGCAACGGATTCTCCACGATCCCGGGCCTGATGCGCGTCCGGTTTCATGTCCGGTTCAAATGTTTGCATAACACCATGCTAGACAGCGGGTTATGGCTTGACAAGCAGAAGACCTGGCCGGGCGGATGGCCGCTTCTCTGACTGCTTTCGCGCGGCTGATTGCCGCGCATCATCGGTCAGGGCTGGTGCGAATTCCTGCTCCAGCTGAGTGCACTTCGTGCGGTGCTCGACCCACGCAGCCTCGCTGCGGGTCACCCGGCGGGTATGGCGGATCCCGGGGTGAAAAACGCCATACCGTGGTTACGACGGCATTGACGCTCGCGCATCGGGCCACGAGCCCGGGTTGGACGCGGCGTCATACCGGTCTGATTCCCGCTATCCCCCAAGTGGCTTCGAGGCCGGATGACGCTCTGTCTCAGGCTCTCAGCTGACGATGGGCGATTGGCGTCCGTGTCCGGCGAATGGTGATAGCACGGGTGTAACCCGCGCTTTTCGCGCCCCGCTCAAGGCTCCGAGACGTTGCTCATCCCCAGGATCGCCGCGGTCTGGTAGGTCACCGAGGTGTCGAATACCGCGGCGTTGACGGCGACACCGGTGGGGATGGCGCGGCCGTTCGGGGTGGTGCCGTTGCCGAGCAGGCCACCGGCGATGAAGGCGCCGCAGGTGGACGGGCAGATGATGCTGCCGTTCGCGGTGAACGACGGATTGAGCAGCACGAAGCCGCCGCCGAAGGCCGGCAGCACGCTGGCGCTGCCGGTGATCCCGACCACGTCGCCGAGGATCCGCACGTTCATCGGGCTGGTGAATAGCTGGTTGGTCGAGGATTGCCAGAACACGTTGGTGCCTGCGGCGATCACTCCGCCGGTCTGATCCAGCACCGCGCCGTCCCATGAGGTGACCGGCAGGGTCGCAAGCACGTTGTTGAAGTCGACGAATACGCCGGAGACGGCGGTCAGGGCCGTGGTCGGCGTGCCCATGGCGAAGTTCAGACGCTGGTGGGGGCCCACCAGGGTCTTGGTGGACAGGCCTTCGGTGAAGGGCGGATTGAAGCCCGGAAGGTCGACGGCGCTCTTGGTGAAGTCGACGGTGTAGGTGCCTGCCTCCCAGGCGAACAGCACCCAGCCGTCGCCACTTTGCGCGTCCTTCAGCGTTGCGGTGCCGCGGGTCAGGACCACGTTGTCGTTCTCGCAGCAGATGCCGCTGGCAATCGACGGCGCGCTCGGGTCGTCGAAGGTGAAGGTGGTGGCGTTCAGGAACAGGTTCGAGGCGAACGACCCCAGCATCGGTATGAAGGTGGGTGTCGTCTCGGTCGTGGTTGGGGTAATCGCCAGGTCGTTACCGTTGCGGATCTCACCGGTCTGGACGATGGTCCGTAGCTCCTCGATTCGGCCGCCAGCCTCCTCGAGCGCAGCGCTCAGATCGCCCGGCTGGATGAAGCCGAGCCCGGCCTGCAGATCGCTGAGCTGAGGCGCTTGCCCGGCGATCACCTGGATGTTCTCACCGGCGCCGGCGGGCGCCGAGCCGAAGGCGTTGGAGACCACCACGCCCTGTTCGGCGAGCAGCGCCTGATCGGACACCGAGACGAGCAGGATGTCGTTCTCGAATCTGGCGAAGAAGAAGGTGCCGCGAATGCCGATGGTCGCGACCGGCGTGCGCATCCGCCAGTTCTCGCGGGAGCGCTTGCCGATGAGTCCGGTCAACACGCGCACACCGCCGCGGATCAGACCGAAAAAGCTGCGCGATCGGTCCGCTGAGCCGGCACGGCTGTCGTACTCGTACTCCTGGATCTCGAAGTCGGTCTGCTCGACCAGCGAGACCCTGGAGCCGTCGGTCATGCGTAGCTGTGCCCGACCGCGTGCGGTACGCACCGTGTCACCGGGATATACCGGGCTGCCGCGCCTTACCTGACGCGTCTCGCCAGCAGCGCTCACCACCTCGACCCGACCGATGGCCAGGTCGAAGCGACCGGAGGGGGTCTGCGCATGGACCGGTATCAGCGCCAGCAGACCCAGCAGCAGCGCAAGCAGCGACAGCCGGGCACGAATCGCAGTGTGATGTTGCATGGCCGGACCCTCGCTTGCCCGTCAGTTGAATGACCTGCGCACCGAGACCAGGGCCTCCATGCGCGCATAGTCGTTGACCGTGATGTTGGAGAAGTTGCGTGTGAAGCGGATCTCCGGTCGCACCAGCCATTGCTCAGCGGGTACATAGCGCAGCCCCGCACGTAGCGACACGAGCTGGTCGTTGCGGTCGGTGGCGAACAGGCTGACGACGCCGCCATAGTTGCTGTACTCGTAGGCGGCGGCCGCGGTCAGATCCAGGTCCTCACGTAGCGAGTACTGACCGCCGGCGCGCACCCCGAGGAAGCCGCGCCCGGCGAAGGCCACGCCATCGTTGCGCGGCCAGTCGCGGCCTGCATAACCGCTCAGGAACAGGGTCGGACGCCCGGGGTGGTCGAAGGCGTGTGCGTAGCCGCCGCCGACCAGCGCCTGCAGCACGTCACGCGAGGATTGTGAGCGGGGCTTGTAGCTGATCGACGAACCCTGGCCGAACACGGTGAACTGGGTGCGCGCGTCGGCCTCGTGGCGCCACTGAACGGTCAGGCCGTTGGTGCGACGTGTGAAGGTCTGGTTGACGATGGGGATGTTGTCGACTTGAAACGACTGCGTCCGGACCGTGGCGCTGAACACGTTCTTGCCCAGCTTCTGCACCAGACCCAGATCGAAGGCCGCGTCACGATGGTCGAAACCTTCCGCCTGATTGTTGGTATGCGCGCGGAAATCCACGCTCGCGCCGCCGACCACGTGTATGCGTGGATCGAAGCGCCAGGCGACCCGGGCCGAGAGCTGATGGGCGATGAACAAGCTCTCCTGCTCGCGGCTGGCGCTGACCAGGGCGGTGCGACCCAGACCCGGAATGGTCACGGTGTCGTCGTCGGTGGCGCCGTTGACGTTGCTGTCGAAGCCGGTGCTGATCTCGTAGGCAGCCTGCCACTGCCAGGTCTGGCGACCGGCGTCACGTGCATCGATGGCGGCCAGATAGCGATCGATGGTGTCCTTGACCGCGTCGCTCACCGGACTGGTGCGCAGGCTCTGCAGCTCCTTGCGTGCCTGGGTGTCGTCCTTGACCTCGAACAGCGCACGGGCGAGCAGGGCGCGTGCCTCCAGGTCGTTTGGTCGCGCGGCGAGCACCCGTTCCAGGGCGAACAGGGAGAGCGCGGCTTCGCCGGTCTCGAGCGCAGCCCGGCCGAGCAGCATGTCGAAGTCCGGATCGCCGGCTCGCGCATCCTCCATCGGCAGCAGCAGCGCCAGCGCCTGGGCGTGCTGACCCGCGGCGATGGCGTCGCGCGCACGATCCAGGGCGTCGTCGGCTAATCCCACTGTCAGCTTGCACGACAGGACGAGCAGCAGCAGGCCGGCGATGGCTGGCTTCATCTTCTTGGCTCCATGGAACGATGCGAGGACCGAAGGCAGACTGCGGCAATTACACCACACAGTACGCACACGGTGTAGCGTGTCAGCTACAGATGCCGTCCTCCAAAAGCGAACAAGCTGAAGAATGATCCCCAGCGCGGTTCAGTCAGGCGCGCTGTCTATCTCGGCCGCCGCCGTGGTCAGTGCGTGACAGCGCACCAGATGCCCGCTGGCCGGCTCGCTGACCGCTGGGAAGCGGGCCAGGCACGCCTCGTGACACAGCGTGCAGCGTGGCGCGAAGCTGCAGCCCGATGGCAGGCTGGCCAGATCCGGCGGCGATCCGGGGATCGCCTCCAGCCGCTGGCCACGCATCGCGCCGTGCACCGTGGAGGCGAGCAGACCACGCGTGTAGGGATGTTCGGGCGACTTGATGACGGCGCGCGCCGGGCCGGTCTCGACGAAGCGTCCGGCGTACATCACCGCGATGCGGTCGGCGATCTCCACCGCGACGCCGACGTCGTGGGTGACGAAGATCACCGACATGCCGAGCTCACGCTGCAGCTCGCGCAGCAGCAGCAGGATCTGGATCTGCAC
>JAGRHX010000421.1 GCA_020444775.1 Gammaproteobacteria bacterium | reverse complement strand
TCACCCATGAAGATCCGCGCCGGCGGAAAGTTGTGGCGCAAGAACCCGCCCGCCGCGGCGCATAGCAGGGTACACCACAGCACGAACTGCGCTTGTCCCGCCAGGCCGCCGAGCAACGCCAGGGTACCGAAGCCGTACACCGTCATGCCGGCCGCGAAGCCATCCATGCCATCCATGAAGTTGTACAGATTGGTCATCCAGATGACGAACAGATACAAGCCCAGCCAGGCCACCGGCCCCGTCAGCGCGGTCACTCCCGGTGCGGGCACCGCGCTCGGGCTCGCCGGCACCATACCCGGTAGCGTCAGGGGTGGCAGGGCTTCGAGCGACAGCAGCAGCAGCGCGGCCGCCACCAGCTGCGCCAGCAACCGCGCGCGTACCGACAGATCGGTCAGATCGTCGAGCAAGGCGACCGCCGTCACCGGCGTCACGCCGAGCAGCAGCAGGCCCATGTTCGGGTGATAGCCGCCAATTCCGCTGAGCGCGAGCACGCCGATCAGGATGCTGCCGACGATCGCCAGGCCACCGTTGCGTGGCGTCGGCCGCTCGTGCAGCGAGCGATGATTCGGGCGATCCAGCCAGCGCGCGTCTCGCCAGCGTGCCAGACGCGACGTCGCCACGCTGCTGCCCAGACCGGCCAGCGCGATGACGAGCAGAGCGAGCAGATTCGGCGACCAGGCGGCGAGCTTGTCCACGACCGACCTCAGGCCCTGCGTGGCGGCATGTCGCGCACCCGACTGCCGGCGGCGCTACCAGATGCCGGCCCGCTCTCGGCCAGGGCCTGGACCATCTCCGGCAGGGCACTGCGCAGGCTGTGTGTCGGCCTATAGCCGAGCCGCTCACGCGCCTTGCGATCGTCGTAGCTGGCCGATTCGAGCAGCTTGGCGAGCCGTGCGCTGTCGAATGGCGCACGCCGTCCACGGATCCGGCCGAGTAGATCCCCTCCCCAGCCCAGCAACCTCAGGCTGAAGCCGGGCAGTGCGAGCCTGGCGAGCAGGCTCCGGCGCCACGTGTGCCCGGCCTGCGCGCGCAGCGCCTGCCGGCAAAGCTGCTCGATCTCGCTGCTCGAGTAGTCATGACCGTCGGTCAACAGATAGATCTCGCCCGGCGGCGAACGCAGCGCGGCGAGCAACAGCCCCTGCACCACATCGTCGACGTGGACCATCGAACGTCGATTGCTCAGCGTTGGCAGGGCCGGCATCCGAGCTTTCGCCAGCGAATCCAGCAGCGCCTGCAGGTTGCCTTTCACACCGGGCCCGTAGACCAGCGGCAGACGTACGATGCTGGTTGCCAGCTCGTCGCCGGCGGACTCGAGCAGCAGCTGCTCGGCAAATCGCTTGCTGCGGCCGTAGGCGGTCAGCGGCCGCGCCGGTGCGGTCTCGTCCAGACGCAGCGGGCTGTGCTCACCCATGGCCTTGACCGAGCTGACCAGCACCAAGCGCGCGCAACCGGCGGCGCGCGCGGCCTGCAGCAGCTCCCGGGTACCGTCGACGTTGGTGCGCATATAGCGCTGCTCGTCGTCGAATTCGTCCAGCGCGTGGGTATGTGCAGCAAGATGGAACACGCTGTCGACCCCCTGCAGCTGCTCGGACCGCAGCTGGCCATGACCGAGCTCGATCTGGATGCAGGACAGCGCCGAACTCTGGGTCGAAACCGGTGGGGACCGGCAGAGCGCAACGACCGGGAGCCCGGCGTCAAGCAGACGTCGCAGCAGCGCGCGGCCGATGAAGCCGTTCGCGCCGGTGACCAGACAACGGCCCAGACCATGCAGCTCGGTGGTCGACGGCAGACTGGCGCCACCGGCTGCGGGCATCGACGACGGGACCGACATCAACCCGGTCCTCGCGCTGGCCGCGAGCCATCAGGGCAAACGCCGGTTCGACTGGCGGGCCGCACACCCGCGTCGACGCCGGCGCCCGTGTCCATTCCCGGCGATACACTTCGGTACAGGTCGATGAACCGCGCATGAATGCTGCGCGTGCCGAAGCGTTCCTCGGCGAGCGCGCGCGCGGCGCGCGCGTAGCGTTCACGCAACGCGGGCTCGCGCACCAGTCGTTCGAGGGCGTCGGCCAGGGCAACGGCGTCGCGGGCCGGCACGGCGATTCCGGTCCGGCCGTCGATGCACACCTCACGGCACCCGGGTACGTCCGTGGCAACCATCGCCAAGCCGCTGGCGGCGGCCTCGAGTAGCGACTGTGGCAGCCCCTCCCGATACGAGGGCAGGACGGCAATGTCGCTGGCCGCGAGAACCGCGGGTATGTCATCGAGCCGTCCGACCCAATCCACCAGTCCCTGCGCCTGCCAGGCGCGCAGCTGCGAGTCGGCGACGCTGGTCGGATTGTGTGGGTCGGGCGCGCCAACCAGCACGACACGCACTGGCACCTCGCGCTCACGCAGCAGCCGCGCCGCCGCAACCAGCTCGTGAATACCCTTGTCGACCAGCATCCGGGACACACAGCAGGCGAGCAACACCGCGGGTTCCGTTGTATCGTCCGCGGCGCGCAGCGCCGGATGTGGCCGCGCCCCGGGCGAAAAACGTTCGAGATCGATACCGGAACCGGCGACCAGCTCGAGTCGCTCGGCGGGCACGCCCAACTCGCGCAGCAGCTGCGCGTCGTCCCGATTCTGGATCACACCGATTGCGCCGGGGCGGCGCAACGAAAAGCCCAACAAGGCCCGCACCATCGGCTTGAGCAGACGCCCACGCCAGGTGCTGGAGATGAATACCGAGCCCAGCCCCGAGACCGAGTTGATGAGCCGAGGGCGAGTGGCGCCGGGAACGATGAGCGAGGCCAGCGCGCTATAGACGATCGGCTTCATCGCTACCGCGTGCACGACATCAGGCGCGTGACGGGTGAAGACCGCACGCAGCTGCGCCACCGTTCCCAGCTCGCTCAGCGGGTTCAGTCGGCGGCGGTCCATACCGAGCGCGATCAGCTCGACGCCGGCATCGGTGATGGCGCGGGCATCACCGCCGACCCGGGTCGCGACCGAGACCCGGAACCCGGCCTGCAACGCGGATTGCGCCAGGGCCAGGCGATGCGATCGGAAGTACCAGTCCTCGCTGACCACGAACATCAGGTGCGGCGCGCGGGACATCGCCGGCGTCACGATCGCCGCGGGTCGGAGATCAGTGCTCATTCGAAACCACACACCTGGCGCAGATAGTCGCCGTACGCGCTGTTGGACTGTTCACCGGCCAGCCGCAACACCTGCTCGGTGTCGATCAAGCCCATGCGCAGCGCGATCTCCTCCAAACAGGCGATGCGCAGGCCCTGTCGCTGCTCGATGGTATGGATGAAGCTGGCCGCCTGCAGCAAGGACTGCTCGGTACCGGTATCCAGCCAGGCCACGCCGCGACCCAGACGCTCCACGTGCAGCGTCCCGCGGTCCAGGTAGGCGTTGTTGACGTCGGTGATTTCCAGCTCGTCACGGGCCGAGGGCCGGACCTCGCGAGCGATGTCGATCACCGCGTTGTCGTAGAAGTAAAGACCGGTGACGGCGTAGTGAGAAGGGGGTTGCCGCGGCTTCTCGATGATGCGCAGCGGCCGCTGGTCCTGGTCGAACTCGAGCACTCCGTAGCGCTGCGGATCGCGCACCCAATAGCCGAACACGGTGGCACCTTCCGGGCGCGTATCGGCGGCCTGTAGCGCGGTGACGAAATCATGACCGAAGAAGATGTTATCGCCCAGGATCAGCACCGTATCGCGCTCACCGACGAAATCGGCGCCGATGATGAAGGCCTCGGCGAGGCCGCGCGGCTCACTCTGCGTGGCGTACTCGATGCTGATCCCCCACTGGCTGCCGTCGCCGAGCAAGGCCTCGAACAGGCGTAGATCACCGGGCGTGGTGATGATCAGGATCTCGCG
>JAGRHX010000420.1 GCA_020444775.1 Gammaproteobacteria bacterium | reverse complement strand
CCATGGGCCTGCACGTGCGCTGCGGTATCGAAGACAACCTCTGGGCGCCGGATCGGCGTGGCAAGATGAGCACGGTCAAGCAGATCGAGCAGCTGGTGCGGATCTCGCGTGAAGTGGGTCGCGAGGTCGCCACCGGTGTCGACGCGCGTCGGATTCTGCAGATCGATCGGTTCTATCGGGACACGGACGAGACACTCGCCCGCAATGGCTTCGCGCCGAACCGTCAGGCGGCTCCGCGGGAAATGCTGCGGCGTGTGAGTTGACATCATGCCGAATCGTCGACCCAATGTGCGGACCGTGGACACGTCCGCTGCCGGGGATCCCGCTGGCCGGCCGGGCCATTCGGTACCGGCGGTGCTCATCGTCCCCGGCCTGCGTGATGCTGTTCAAGAGCACTGGCAGACGCTGTTGGCGGGTGGCCTCGGGGAACGCGCGGTGATGGTGCCACCCATGGGGCGCGAGGATCTCACGCTAACGCGATACGTCGCCGCGATCGAATCCGCTGCGCGATCGATACCGGGACCGTTCGTCGTGGTGGCCCATAGCGGCGGCGCGATCACGACCGTGCACTGGGCCCGACATACCAAGTGCGCCGTGCACGGTGCGCTGCTGGCCGCCCCGCCGGATTTCGACACGCCGATGCCGCAGGGCTACCCGACGTTGGCCGCGCTGAAGGACGGCGGCTGGCTTCCGGTTCCGCGGCAAGCACTGGCCTTTCCGAGCATCGTGGCCGCGAGCCGGAATGATCCGCTCAGCCGTTATGAGCGCTCGGCGGAGTTGGCGCAAGCCTGGGGGAGCCGCCTTGTCGACCTCGGCGAGGTCGGGCATCTCAATCCCGCTTCCGGCTTTGGCCCATGGCCGCCGGCCGAGGACTTCATCAACGAATTGTCGGCCGATGTCGACGCAACCAAGGAAACGACATGGCCAAGATGATCCGCTTCTACGAGATCGGCGGTCCCGAGGTACTCAAAATTGAGACGGCCGAGATTGGCGACCCGGGCCCGGGAGAAGCCCGGGTGCGTCACCATTTCGTGGCCGTGAACTTCATCGATGTGTATTTCCGCACCGGCCAGTATCCGTTGCCTCTTCCGAACGGCTTGGGGTCGGATGCCGTGGGCGTGGTCGAGGCGATCGGCCCGGGTGTCACCGATGTTCAGGTGGGTGACAGGGTCGGCTACCTGCTTGGCCCGCAGGGCGCCTACGCCGATGTGCGGGTGATGCCGGCCGATGTGCTGATTCCGCTGCCCGATGGCGTTTCGGATCGCACCGCTTCGGCGCTGATGATGAAGGGCATGACCGCCCAATATTTGTTCCGGCAGGTGTACCCGCTAAAGGGCGGTGAAACCATCCTGTATCACGCGGCCGCCGGTGGGGTAGGGCTCGTTGCCTGCCAGTGGGCGCGTGCGCTCGGGGTTACGATGATCGGCACGGTCAGCTCCGATGAAAAGGCCGAGATCGCTCGCGCGCATGGCTGTGCGCACACCATCGTGAGCACCCGCGAGAACATTGCGGAGCGGGTGCGTGAGATCACCGACGGCAAGGGGGTACCGGTGGTCTACGATTCGATCGGCAAAGATACGCTGCAGGCCTCGCTCGACAGTCTGCAGGTGCGCGGCACCCTGGTGAGCAACGGCACCACCTCGGGGCCGGTGGAGATCAACACCAGAATGCTGGCGACCAAAGGTTCGCTCTGGGTGACCCGGCCCGCCATGGTGCACTACGCGACCCCTCGATCGCAGATGCTGGCGATGGCCGACGAGCTGTTCGGCATGGTGCTCGCCGGCAAGATCAAGGGTGAGCCGAATCAGAGCTTTGCGCTGGAAGCCGCGGCCGAGGCGCACCGAGCGCTTGAATCGCGTCGTACGATCGGCGCGACCGTGCTCGTGCCTTGAACGGGAAAAGAAGCATCTCGGTTTGCCATGGCGCGGCTCTGCGCCATGGCTCAATGGGTCACGACGGGCGAGGGTTCGTGGCGCAGGCGTGCGTGAGCGTCATCCCGCGAGAATCCCCCCGTCCACGACCATCGCATGGCCGACGACGAAGCTGGCCTCGGGGCTGCAGAGCCACAGAACAGACTGCGCAATCTCGTCGGCTTCGCCGAAACGACCCACGGGTTCCAAGGCCACCATTCGCTCCATGATCGCCGGGTCGTAGCCCTTCGTCACCTGTATGGCCATCGGTGTTTTCACCAGGCCCGGGCAGACCGCGTTGATGCGGATGCCCTGACCGGCGTAATCGAGGGCCGCGCTGCGGGTCAGGCCGATCACCGCGTGCTTGCTGGCGGAATAAGCGCTTCGCCCAACCGAACCTTTCAATCCTCCAATCGACGAGCAGTTGACGATGGCGCCGCTCTGTTGCTCCACCATCAGTCGCAGCTCGGCCTTCATGCAGTTCCACACGCCGCGCAGATTGACGTTCATCACGCGATCGAACTCTTCGTCCGAAATGTCGTGAAGCCGTGTCGAGTCTGAATTGACGCCGGCATTGTTGAACGCCGCGTCGAGCCGACCATAGGTATCCAGCACCTTGGCGATGGCCGCCTGCACCTGCGTTGCGTCTGCCACGTCGCAGGGGATCCCGATGGCCTGAAAGCCGGCCGCGCGCAGCCCTTCCTGCGCCTCGCCGATGGCGCCAGCGTCACGGTCGATGAGCGCAACAGATGCTCCCGCCCTTGCAAACGCCCATGCGGTGGCTTCACCGATACCTGCACCTGCGCCGGTGACGACGGCGACCTTACCTTCGAAAGAACCGGTCATCTGAGCTCCTATCCGGAAGTGAAAGGGTCCTGGCAACGGCGCCGTCGCTCGTTGAAAGGCCTGTCCCGAAATGTCAATCATCTGTCCCGATGAGTCAATTCGATGGTGCGGTCCCCGCCTACGATGCGTCACTCGATCAGGAGGAGACGATGCACTCGAAGCCAACAACAAGGATGCGAACGCAGGCGCTCGTCGTCATAGGCCACACGGGTTCGAAGAGTCTCGCATGAACGACGCACGGAAAGAGATCGGCATTGACGATCCCGAGGACGGGGTGGCCGCCGAGGCCAACTCGGCGTTCGGGCGCACGTTGCGCGCCATCGGCTTGGTGGTGGCGGCGCTGCTCGCGATCCACGCGATCTACGTTGCCTATGTCGGCCAGTATCTGGCCCCGGAGATCATCCGGGCCGGTGTGCTGTGGACCTGCGCCCTAATCGTGACCTTCACCTCGCCGCTGGCTGCCGAACTGCCGTGGCGCAACCGGGCGGTCGAGTCCTTGGCCTGGTGTATCGATCTGGCGATGCTCGCCGTGCTGGCCTTTGCGTGTTGGAACTTCCTGCACAAGATCGACGATATCGAGAACTTGGTCGTCCAGTTCAGCCCCTGGGATCAGGCCTCCGCGCTGATCGCCATCATCGTTCTGCTGGAGCTGAGCCGACGCGCGTTCGGCCTGATCCTGAGTGCGGTGGGCGTGATCGCGCTGCTCTACTGTCTGTTCGGGCAGGACCTGCCCTGGATCTTTCGCCATTCGGGCTTCAGTCTCGAACTCTCAATGGAGATCATCTGGTTCGGGCTGCAAGGGGTATTCGGCTTCGCGACCGGCATCGTCGTGCTGCTGATCCTGGTCTTCATCGTCTTCGGCGCGCTGCTCGAGGGCAGCGGGGCCGGTGCCACCATGATCCGCATGGCGCTGGCCGCAACAGGTGGTACCCGGGGCGGGCCGGCCCACGCGGCGGTCGTCGCCTCGAGCATCTTCGGCATGTCCTCGGGCAGCGTCACCGCCAATGTCGTCGGCACGGGTGTGGTGACGATTCCGCTGATCAAGCAGCGCGGATTCTCTCCGGCGTTCGCCGCGGCGGTCGAGGCGACCGCATCGACGGGTGGCCAGTTGATGCCGCCGGTGATGGGGGCGGCCGCCTTCCTGATGACCCAACTCGTGGGGCAGCCGTATCAGGTGATCGCGCTGGCCGCACTGGTACCGGCATTGTTCTACTACGGCAGCCTGTTCGCGGCGATCGGTCAGGAGGCTCGCCGCCTGGGGCTGGAGCCCACGCCGCGCGATCAGCGCCAGAAGCTGGAGCCGGGTGACAAGCCCCGTTCGCTGATCTTCTTCGGCCCGCTCGCCGCCATCATCATCACGCTCGCGATGGGGCGGTCTCCCTCGATGGCCGGGTTCTGGGCCTGTATCACCACTATCGTGATAGCGCTCATCCTGAATCCCGAGCTGCGCGCGAAACCGGCGATGCTGCTGGCGGCGCTGGCCAAGGGCGGGGTGGCCGGCGCGCGCATCATGATGGCGGTGGGCGCGATCGGCATCCTGCTGGCCGTATTCGAGCTGACCGGGCTCGGGCTGAAGTTCGCCACCCAGGTGGCACTGATCGGCGATACGACGTTGTTCGTTGCGCTGATCCTCGCGGCGGCATCATGCCTGGTGCTCGGCATGGGCATGCCGACGCTGCCCGCGTACATGATCATCGTGCTGGTGCTCGGGCTGGGCATGAAGAAGCTCGGCCTGCCCGACCTGTCCGTACACATGTTCGTGTTCTATTTCGGCGTGCTATCGGCCATCACGCCGCCGGTCGCGCTTGCCGCGGTGGCCGCTGCGCCGATCGCGGGCGCCGAACCCGTGCGGACCGGCCTGGCCTCGATGCGCCTGGCCCTGGTGGGCTTCATCGTTCCGTTCTTCTTCGTCTACGAACCCAGTCTGCTGCTGGTGATGGACGACTTCACGATTCAAGCCTTCGTCTGGGCGGCGTTCCGACTCGCGTTCGCGGTCTGGTTGCTGACGACCGCGATGAGCGGGTTCGAGACCGAGAAGTTGTCGCCGCTCTCGCGGGGCCTGCGGGTGATCGCTGGCTTCGCCATGTTGATGGTGATGTGGGAGATACAGCTTCCGGCCATCGCACTGGGTGCCGCCGCCGTTGCGTCTGACCGGGGCCTGCTGCGTACGCGCTCGGCCCAGATAGCCGGATGACGCGCGGGAAGGAACTGCCACATCCCTTTACAGAGTATCCACCGACCATTGCCCGCTCCCTTTCTGCGGGGAAGGTCATCAAAGTGAGGAAAGACAGATGAATCGACGCATCAACCAAATGGCCGCAATCGGCGCGCTGGCATTGTGCTTCGGCAATGTGCACGCGCAGGGCAAGACCTTCCTGACCATGGACAGCTTCCCCGCCGGTTCGACACCCGGGCAGTTCGGCATCGCGTTCACGCAGGTGGTGCAAAAGCATCTGCCGATCGAGATCCAGGTTTCGGTTGGCAAGCCAGCGACCAAATCGGCGGTCGATGCGGCCAAGGGCAAGGTCGATCTGTTCCTGTCAGCGCCCACCGTCAACCACTTTATGCAGACCAAGACGGCGATGTTCGCCAAGGTCAATGATGCGCCGGAGCTGAACAAGAATCTGCGCAACATCATCAGCTATCCGCTTGGGCCATACCAGATCGTGGTCTACGAGGATTCGGGCATTCGAACCCTTCAGGACTTCAAGGGCAAGAAGGTGTTCCTGGGCCCGCCGGCCGGCGCGGCCACCAAAGTGGCCATGCAGATCATGGAGGGCGCCACCACGCTCAAGCCCGAGCAGGATTACGAGGTGATGCGCTTCGACTGGGCCTCGGCCGAGACTGCATTTCTGGACCGACAGATGGATGTCTACATCGCGCCCACCACGCTGCCGAGTCCGTCCATCCAGCAGTTCGCGCTGGTGTCGAAGATTCGTATCCTGGGTGTACCGGCCGAGGCCTGGGAGCAACCGGCGATGAAGGCGGCGATGGGTTTACCGGGACGCACCGTCGAGGTGATTCCGAAGGATGCCTATACCAACCAGGCCAACGACGAGGAGGTCAAGACGATTGGCTCCTGGGTGGGTCTGGGCGTGCGCAAGGATCTGGACGAGAAGATCGTCTACCAGATGACCAAGACGCTCTGGGAGAACATCGCCGATCTTCGTCAGACGGCCGACTGGATGAAGGTCATCACGAAGGAAACCGCCTTCAAGGAAAGCAATATCCCGCTGCATGCAGGCGCCTATCGCTACTACAAGGAAGCCGGCTTTGATGTGCCTGCCGCGCAGATTCCTCCGGAAGCCAAGTAACCCTGGCTAGGGAGGTGCCAAACGGATCGGCGTCTCCCCAGACGAGCCGGGGCTCGGCTTGGCTGCGCCCCACATGCCGCAAGGAGCGACATGCCATGAAGTTCGAACGACTCACCAGCAAGATCGGCGCCGAGGTGTCCGGCATCGCGCTCAAGGATGCAGTGCGAGATGACGCGCTCTTCTCGGAGCTCAAATCGCAACTGCTGGTGCATCGGGTGCTTTTCTTTCGTGACCAGGATATGGAGCGATTCTCGCGGGCGGATCACGTCGCGCTGGCGAGTCGCTTCGGCCCGCTCGAGGAGCATCCGGTTGCTGGCAGCCATCCCGAGCATCCCGGATTGGTGCAGATCTACCGCAGCGAGGAGAAGAATCCGTACGAGAACAACTGGCATAGCGACGGGCTTTGGCGGCGCACGCCGCCCATGGGGGCGGTGCTTCGCTGCATCGAATGCCCCGAGGTGGGCGGCGACACGATCTGGGTGAACATGGTCGAGGCCTACGAGCGGCTGCCCGACGAACTGAAGCGAAAGATCGAGCCCCTTCGCGCCAGCAGCAGTATCGAGCACAGCTTCGGCGCGGTGATGGACATCGACAAGCGCCAGGCCCTGGGGCGCCAGAACCCGCCGGCCGAGCATCCGGTCGTGCGAACACACCCGGAGACCGGCGAGAAGGTGCTGTTCGTGAGCAGCTTCACCACGCACTTTCTCAATTACCACACCCCGGAGAACGTGCGCTTCGGCATCGACAAGACCCCAGGCGCCGCCTTGCTTCTACAGCATCTGCAGAGCCAGGCCACGATCCCGGAATACCAGGTGCGCTTTCGCTGGAAACCCCACAGCGTCGCCATCTGGGACAACCGCTCGACCCAGCACTACGCGGTGATGGATTACTGGCCCGCACCGAGAAAGATGGAGCGCGCCGGCATCGTCGGCGACACCCCCTACTAAACCGCACATTGACCAAGACTGGAGATTGACACCATGAACTTCCTCGACGGCCACCTGTATCCCGAGAATCAACAGCCGCTGATCATCACGGCCGCACCCTATGCGCCGGGCTGGATCCCGGCGGATTTCCCTGAAGACATCCCGATCACGATGGACGAGCAGATCCAGAAGGCGGTCGATTGCTACGAGGCCGGTGCCACTGTGCTGCATCTGCATGTTCGCGAGGACGACGGCAAGGGCAGCAAGCGGCTCTCCAAGTTCAATGAGCTGATCGCCGGCGTGCGCGAGGCGGTACCGGAGATGATCATCCAGGTGGGCGGCTCGATCAGCTTCGCCCCGGAAGGCCCCGATGGCGAGGCGAAATGGCTGTCCGATGACACGCGTCACATGCTGGCCGAACTCACGCCCAAGCCGGATCAGGTCACCGTGACCGTCAACACCACGCAGATGAATGTCACCGAACATGCCGGCGTGGATGACTTCAATGGTGTGTCGCGCGGCTTCCCCAACCTGTACTCCACGTATCGGGACATGATCGTCCCCTCGAACCCGAGCTTCGTCGAGGAGCACATCCGCCGGCTGACCGAGGCAGGCATCCAGAGCGAATTCCAGGTCTACAACATCAACAGCTTCGAGACCATCGAGCGCATGATGCGTCGCGGTGTCTACAAGGGCCCGCTGGTGATGAACTGGGTGGCTATCAGTGGTGGCATGGACCAGGCTAACATCTACAACCTGGCGAACATGCTGCGTGCGGTGCCCGACGGTGCGATCGTCACGGTCGAGAGTTCGGTGCTCAACGTGCTGCCGATCAACATGATCGGCATCGCGCTGGGCC
>JAGRHX010000419.1 GCA_020444775.1 Gammaproteobacteria bacterium | reverse complement strand
CATGGAATCAATCAGCATCGCAAAGCGAAAATGCGATTTCCGCTTTGCTCACGAAGTCGACGACTTACGTCGTCGACTTCGGTGGCACATCCCTGTGCCACACAGGAAACGCTGATAAATCAGCGTTTCCTCAGGCGCGAGACGGCTCATCGTAGAGATGGTGCTCGGCGCAGAGGGTGTTGGCGAATCGAGGGGCAGCGATTGGACGGGCCACCGATCGACGCCGGCCCCGACCGATGCCAGCCATCCGCCGCTTCTTTCGCGCCGATTCCGCCCATCGGCAGGCGCAGTGGTTATCGGAAACGATATCGGTCACGGCTGGTGCCGCTTGAGCCGGATTCCCGCCCGTTCGGGTAGATGACCCGATTCCTGCGGTCGCACCGACATCGACGACGCCCGACCCGCGTACGGACCCGCAGCGTCCGACAAGGTAGCAATCGAGATCAAGCCCCGTGGGACACGACCGCGGCCGGATCGCTGGGTGAGGGTCCGGCCGTACGCCGACCGAAGTTCCTCATGGCGTGGCGATCGGCACGATTCGGGCGGCAATACGCGACCTGCTTCACAGCACGGGCAACGCGAGAAGCGCCGGGTATTGAAGTTCGACATCTCACCAGCGATAAACGCTGAATCGGCGCCGGCCGACCATAGGGTGGCCCGGCGACAGGGTGACGTGGGGTCCGCCGTCGAGCCGAGCCGTGATCAGGAGTCCCAGCATGGTCCATCACCACACGCTGCACGTTCTGGCCCATAACCAGGCAGGCACGCTGCCTCGCATACTGCTCGCCTTTGCGCGTCGTCGGCTGTGCGTCCAGGCCCTGCACTTCTATGATCTGGACCCAGCGCGTCCGGCCGAGCTGCAAATCGACCTCGATTGCCCGACCGAGGTCGCCCAGGCCTTGACCCGCGAGCTGCGCTCCCTGGAGAACGTCTGCCAGGTGCATGTCGAGAATCTGCAAGAAACCACCCCCGGACCGCTCGCAACGCAGGTCGACGCGGCCTGAGCGCGCAGCTGGGCCAGCCGTCCCGCACCGCCGCCAGACGGTCGTTTCAGCCCGATCTCGGGCACACTTCAGACTCGCTTCCGTACGCTTCAGGGACGCTGCAGAAGCGACGCGGCGCGCAGTAATCCGATCACTGTCTTGGAATCCGTGAACTGCCCGTCGGCCGCGCTGCCGGCCGCCTGCTCGAGCGCGACCCAGCGCTCACGAATCACCTCATCGACCTGACGCGCATGCCCGACCGGACGCAGCTGTCGGGCCAGGAACAGATGAATTCGCTCGGTGAAGACCCCCGGCGAGCTCCATATCCAGCCGAGCGAGGTCCACTCGAGCGCCTGTAGACCGGCTTCTTCCTCCAGCTCGCGTCGCGCCGTCACCAGCGGCGATTCGCCCGCTTCGATGAGGCCAGCCGGCAGCTCGGTGAGCCAGCCACCGGTGGCGTGACGATACTGCTCGAGCAGACAGACCTGCCCCTGCTCGTCGACCGCCACCGCGGCCGCGCCGCCGGGATGCGCGACGATTTCGAGCTCGGTGGTATGGCCATTGGGCAAGGTCACGGTGTCGATGCTCAGATCGATGACGCGACCGTTGAAGATTGTTCGCCGCTCAGGCGGATTCACAGGCATTCCTCGCTT
>JAGRHX010000418.1 GCA_020444775.1 Gammaproteobacteria bacterium | reverse complement strand
ATCGAGGCCGAGGTCATCGACCTGCGCACCCTGTGGCCGTGGGACCGTGACCTGGTGTTTGCCAGCGTCGAGAAGACCGGGCGGCTGCTGGTGGTGCACGAGTCGGTCGCGGTGGGTGGCTTTGGCGCCGAGATCGCCGCGACCGTCGCCGAGCACATGCACGCGCGTCTGATCGCGCCGGTCAGACGTCTGGGCGCGCCACGCGCGCCGATCGCCTACGCGCCACCGCTCGAGGACCGCGTACGGATCACCAGTGAGGCCGTGGTGCAGACCGCGGAACGAATGATCGCCTGAACGCGCTTGCGTTCGGCAATCGAGCCCAACCGGGCGAGAGGCCAACATCAGTCGGGTGCAGTATGAGTCAGAGTAACGAGATGAGCGGGGGCGAGGCTCTCGCACGCATGATCAAGTCCCACAACGGCGGGCCGATGTTCGGCATGGGCGGTTTCCAGCTGCTGCCGTTCTATGATGCCGCGCGTCGCGTCGGTCTCAACCACAACCTCATCAACGACGAGCGCTGCGCGGTGTTCGCCGCGGATGCCTATGCAAAGGTATCGGGTCGCGTCGGTCTGGTCGACGCCACCCTCGGTCCGGGTGCGACCAACCTGCTGACCGGTCTGGTCGAGGCCTTGAATGCCGGCTCGCCGATCGTCGCCCTGATCGGTGACAGCAACCGGGACCATGCTGGCAAGAACATGACCCAGGAGACCAATCAGGTCGACATGCTGCGTCCGGCGGTGAAGGAGCTGTTGCGGGTCGAATCCATGCAGCGTATCCCCGAGCTGATGCGCCGTGCCTTCGCCGTGGCCACCACCGGTCGACCTGGACCGGTGATCGTCGACGTGCCCGAGGACATCTGTCACGGCACCTATCCGTTCTCCGACGAGGCACTGAAGGGCGAGACCCTGCACGAGTCGATCCCGGCGATCCGCTGTCAGCCGGATGCAGCCTCCCTGGAGCGTGCCATCGCCATGCTCGAGAAGGCCGAGCGGCCGATGATGCTGTGTGGCGGCGGTGTGCATCTGTCGGCGGCCGCCGAGGCGGTGACCGCGCTTGCCCGACATGCCGGGATCCCGGTCGCCCATACCATGAGCGGCAAGGGCGCGATTCCGTGCACCGACCCGCTCAGCGCAGGCCTGTTCGGTCGCTATGACCGTATCGCCAACGAGCTCATCGAGGCGTCCGACTGCCTGCTGGTGGTCGGCTGCAAGCTGGGCGAGATCGCCACCAAGCGCTTCACCGTGCCGTCACCCGGCAAGACCGTGATCCATCTCGAGATTGTCGCCGAGGAGATGGGGCGCACCTACGAACCCACCTTGAAGCTCTGGGGTGATGCCAAGGCCGGTGTCGAGGCGATACACGCGGGGCTGAGCAAGAACGAGCGCAAGGCCTATCGTGAAGAGGTCGTCTCGCGCATGGCCAAGTGGCGCGAAGGCGTGCGTGAGCGGCTCGAGTCTGACGAGTCACCGGTGTCCATGGCGCGGCTCATGAACGAGCTGAACAAGCTGATGCCGGCGGACGGCGTGCTGGTCGCCGATGGCGGCTTCGCCGCGCACTGGGGCG
>JAGRHX010000417.1 GCA_020444775.1 Gammaproteobacteria bacterium | reverse complement strand
AGCACATCGACGACCTGCGTGCCGATCTCGACCAGGCGCTGGCGGCCGCCTAGGCGCCGCGGTCCAGACGCGGTCGATGCGCGATTGACCGCATCGCGCGCTTGCCGGCCGGCGAGCGCGTGCTGACGCGGCCTCGCAGCTCGGCCGCCGCCTGACCGACTTGTCCCCGCTGCCGATGGCCAGCGAGGCGGTGACTCCCGGCTTCGAGCAGGTCACGCGCGTTTGCGTCGGCCTGTCACGGTCCGGCCTGGCGCCGGCTCGGCGAGCGCAGTCGGAGTAGCGCTCCCGCCCGTTCCCGGCTCATCAGGGCGGTGCTCGGCTACAGGGGCCGTCCTTCGACTCCGACCAGGGCGATCCATGCGTTCTTGCTGCGTGTCGCAGCGGTCCGGCATCGCGACCCGCAACCGCCGACTCGCTCGTGTGCGTCGCTGGCGACACCGTCGCCCATGGATGCGTCCGGCGCGTTGCCCCGATGGGAGCGCTGCGCGCCGCGCTGGACGCTGCACCGGCGTTGACCAGGGTCGCTGGCGCCAGCGAAGAAGCCTCGGATCCGGGCAAACCCGTACATACAGGCGGCGAAGTTTGATTAATTATATGCAATAACGAAAAGGCGACCGGCCCCTGCCGTCGGCGGGCGAGATGTCGCGAATCGTGGTGCTCTGACCCAACCGGTTCGACAGGAGGGACCTCCAGTGAAGAAATCGACAGTCCGGGCCGCTGTGACGCGGCGGTCACCAGGGCGCGGACGCGCATATCGGTCGATCGCGCTAGCGGTGCTGACCGGGTACGGCGTCGCCGCGTCGGCCTTCGAGATGTCGCTCGGCGACGACTCGAGACTGCGTCTGGACAACACGCTCAAGTACAGCGCCGCGGCACGCGTCGAGGGGCGGTCGGCGGCGCTCGTCGGCGACCCGAACCTGGACGACGGCGATCGCAACTTCGGCCGCGGGTTGATCTCCAACCGCGTGGACTGGCTCGGCGAGCTCGACCTCTCGCGCGGCAACGTCGGCTTGCGGCTATCCGCCGCGGCCTGGTACGACGACGTCTACCACCGTCGTACCGATCACGACTCGCCCTCGACCGCCAGCGCGGCCAGCGTGCCGCCAGACCGCTTCACGCGTGCCACTCGAGATCTGCACGGCAGCAAGGGCGAGCTGCTGGACGCCTTCGCCTATGCGAACGTGGACATCGGGGGCATGCAGGGCAACGTCAAGGTGGGTCGCCATTCGCTCCTGTGGGGTGAGAGCCTCTTCTTCGGAGGGAACGGGATCGCCGGCGGCCAGTTGCCGATCGATGCGATCAAGGCCTTGTCGGTGCCGAACACGCCGTTCAAGGAGATCGGACGGCCGGTCAACCAGGTCTCGGCGCAGCTGCAGATCACGCCGACCGTCTCGGTCGGGGCGTACTACCAGCTCCGCTGGGAGCGTACGCGCGTGCCCGCCTCGGGAAGCTACTTCAGCCCGGCGGACATCGCCGATGCGGGAGGCGAACGCATCCTGGTCAATCTCGCCCCGCCGATGGCGTTCTATCGCGCGGCCGACATCGCGGCGGACGACTCGGGGCAGGGCGGGCTGCAGCTGCGCTGGCGGGTCAACTCGATCGGTACCGACTTCGGGGTGTACGTGACGCGGTACCACGATCGCAACTTCCAGACCTACGTCCGTCCGGGTGCGGGCATCGGTCCGGGTTCCGCGGCCGACATGATCGGGCAGTACGTGCTCGTCTTCCCCGAGGGGGTGCGCTCGATCGGCGCCAGCGCCAGCACGACGATCGGCGACGCCAACGTCGCCGCCGAGGTGTCGCTGCGAACGAATGCGCCGCTGGTCAGCATGACGATGCCCGACATGACGGGTACCGGCGACAACGACCGCAATCCCTTGTACGCGGTCGGGCGCACCGCGCACGCGCAGGTGTCGATGATCTACCTGCTGCCGCAGTCCTCGCTGTGGCAAGGCGCGACGCTGCTCGGTGAAGTCGCGTGGAACCGGGTGCTCAGCGTCCGCAAGAACCCCGGCGCGCTCGACCCCAACACGACGCGCGACGCGCTGGGGGTGCGCTTCGTGTTCGAGCCGCAGTACTTCCAGGTGCTGGACGGCGTCGACATCTCGGTGCCGGTCGGCGTCGGCTACACGATCGATGGTCGATCGGGGGCGGTCGGCGGCTTCGGGCCGGAGCATGGCGGCGACTTCTCCATCGGGGTCAAGGGCGACTTCGACCGCCTGTGGCGCTTCGCCGCCGGCTACACGCACTACTTCGGGTCAGGCGGGCCGGTCGCGGTCGACGGCGTCCAGACCTTCAAGCAGACCTATGCGGACCGCGACTTCGTGTCGCTGTCGATTTCGCGCACCTTCTGACGATCGACGACGAGGTACATCGCCATGCACCCCACCTACTCGAAACCCACTCGCACGCACGCTGCCGTCGCAGCGCTTGCGCTCGTCCTGGCCGCTGCAGCGGCCCAGGCCGCGGTCACCGCCGAGGAGGCCAAGGCGCTGACCGGCCGCCTGACGCCGATGGGCGCGGAGCGCGCCGGCAACGCTTCCGGCACGATCCCGGCCTGGGACGGTGGCTTGACGACCGTGCCCCCCGACTACAAGCCGGGTCATCGCCAGTTCGATCCGTTCGCGGCCGACAAGCCGGTGCTGAAGATCACGGCCGAGAACATGGCGCAGCACTCGGACAAGCTGTCCGAGGGCGTGCGGGCGATGCTCCAGAAGTATCCCAAGACCTTCCGCCTGGACGTCTATCCGACACGCCGAAGCGCCGCCGCGCCGCAGTGGGTCTACGACAACACGGCGCGCAACGCGGTCAGCGCCAAGCTCGAGAACGACGGGATGACGGTGGTCGGTGCCCATGGCGGCGTGCCGTTCCCGATCCCGAAGTCCGCGCTCGAGGTGCGGATGAACCACCTCACGCGCTGGCGCGGCGAGACCTCGCTGAGCAGGATGAAGACCTGGTCGATGACGGCCAACGGTCGCAAGGTGCTCGCCAGCGAGAACACCGACGAGGCCCAGCACCCCTACTACTACCGCGACTCGTCGGCGGCGCAGAACAGCGAGTCGATCCTGAACTACGCGATCCTGGTCACCACCGCGCCGGCGTTCCGTGCCGGCGAGGCGTTGATGGTCCACGAGACCTTCGACTTCGCCAAGGGCAGGTCGATCTGGCAGTACCTGGCCGGGCAACGCCGCGTCCGGCAGGCGCCGAACATCGCCTTCGACACGCCCAACGCGGTCGCCTCGGGGGTCAACTTCGTCGACGAGACCTTCGGCGGCGTCGGTTCACCGGAGCGCTTCGACTGGAAGCTGCTCGGCAAGAAGGAGATGTACATCCCCTACAACACCAACCGGCTGCAGACCGTGCCCGACGAGCAGGCGATCGCGGAGCACCACCTCGCGCCCGAGCAGCTGCGCTGGGAGCTGCACCGTGTGTGGGTCGTCGAGGCCACCCTGAAGGCCGACAAGCGCCATGCCGTGCCCAAACGCGTCTACTACTACGACGAAGACACCTGGGGCACGGCGCTGTACGACGGCTGGGACGCGCAGGGCAAGCTGTGGCGGACTCAGTTCATGCTGCCGTTCGCGGCGCCGGACATTCCGGCGCAGGTCAACAACGCGACCAATGTCCTGTTCAACCTGCAGACCGGCAGCTGGGTGTACGACTACGCGATGGGCGACGGCGGCGGTGATCAGTACCGGCCCTTCGCGCGCAAGCCGGCGAGCTACTTCTCGCCGGAGGCGCTCGCCGGTCGGCTGGCACGCTAGAGCGCCGGTCGCCGGGCACGCCGGATCCTCAGAAGGCAGCTACGCGGATGGCGAAAGGTCGAGTCCCGGCTTGGACGCTCGTGGCCACCGCGTTGCTGGCCGCGGGCCTCTCGTCGGCTGAGCCGATGGATACGCTGTCGACGCCGGCGCTGGCGAGCCAACTCGCGCCACGGTCGATGCTGGTGACGGCGGCGCGCGCCGGCGATCGAATCGTCGTGGCCGGTGAGCGCGGTCACGTGCTGTGGTCGGACGATGCGGGCGCACAGTGGCGGCAAGCGCGCGTGCCCGTGTCCGTGACCCTGACCGCGATGTGCTTCGCCGACGCGCGCACGGGGTGGGCGGTCGGCCACCGTGGCGTGGTCTTGAAGACCGACGATGGCGGGCAGACCTGGCAACGGCAGATCGACGGCCGCGACGTCAACCGGATGATCACCGACACGGCCCTGGTCAGACCCGACGCGATCGCATCGTCGACGCGTGGCTTCGCTGACGAGGGTGCCGACAAGCCCTGGCTGGCCGTGACCTGCGTCGACCGCGAGCGGGTCCTCGTCTTCGGTGCATTCGGCCTCGGCATGGCGAGTCGTGACGGCGGACGCGGCTGGACGCTGCTGACCGAGCTGATGCGACTGGCCGAAGAGAGGCATCTGTACGCGGCGGCAGTGCGAGCTGGCGACATCGTGCTGGTGGGCGAGCAAGGTCTCGTGCTGCGCTTGCCGAGCGATGGCCAGTCCGCGCAGCGGCTGCCATCTTCGACGCAAGGCAGCCTGTTCGGCGTCGTCGCGGGGCCCGACGGTGAGCTGCTCGCCTTCGGGTTGCGCGGGCGGCTGCTGCTGTCGGATGATGGTGGCGGGACCTGGTCGGCCCTTGTCGCGCCCACAGCCCGCACCCTGAGCGCGGGTCTGGTGCGCACCGACGGCTCGGTGTTGCTCGCCGACGAGAACGGGGCGCTGTACCTGGGCGCACGCGCCGGTGGGCCCTACCGGCCGTTGCCGCAGCCCGCCGGATTCCCGCTCACCGCGATGGTCGAGGATGCGGCCGGTGGCGTTGTTGCCGTCGGGCTGCGCGGCGCGATCCGGTTGACGGATCTGCCCCGGGCCGGCGCGGCTGCGATCCCTGGGTCCACGGTGCAAGCGCGATGAAGGCCGCTGGCGACCGGCACGAGTTCGAGGTCATCGCGGACCTCGACGTCTTCGACCGAGGTTCGGGCAATCCGATCGAACGCGCGCTGTTCAACTACCGTTGGCTGCTCGTCACGCTGTGCGCGTTGATCACGGCTTTGCTGGCCGTCGAGGCGACGAAGCTGCAACTCAACGCCAGCTTCGTCAAGACCATCCCGTCCGAGCACCCGTTCGTCCTCAACTACCTCGAGCACGAGTCGGATCTCAAGGGCCTGACGAACGTCGTGCGCATCGTCGTCGAGGCGCGGGCGGGTCAGGACATCTTCGACCCCGCCTACCTGGACCTGCTGCGCCGGATCAACGACGAGGTCTACCTCGTGCCCGGGGTCGACCGTGCGTTCGTGAAGTCGCTGTGGATGCCTTCGACGCGATGGCAGGGCGTCACCGAAGACGGCTTCGACGGCGGCCCGGTCATCGGCGACGGCTACGACGGCTCGCCGGCGAGCATCGCCCAGGTGCGTGCGAATGTCGAACGCTCCGGCGAGATCGGGCAGCTCGTCGCGCTCGACTTCCGCTCGAGCATCATCCATGTGCCGCTGCTGGAGCTGGACCCCGAGAGCGGCGCAGCACTGGACTATCGCAAGGTCTCGCAGGCGCTGGAGGACATCCGCGCTCGCTACGAGGCCGAGGGCGTGCGGGTGCGGATTACCGGCTTCGCCAAGGTCATGGGCGACCTGATCGAGGGCGTGCAGTCGATGATGGGCTTCTTCGCCCTGGCGGTGGCGATCAGCACGGCGCTGCTGTACGCGTTCACGCGTTGTTGGCGCAGCACGCTGCTGGTGCAGACGTGCACGGTGATCGCGGTCGTCTGGCTGCTGGGCCTGCTCGCGCTTTCGGGGCGCGAGCTCGATCCCTACTCGATCCTCGTTCCCTTCCTCGTCTACGCGATCGGCATCAGCCATGGCGCGCAGAAGATGAACGGCATCATGCAGGACATCGGGCGCGGCACGCACCGGCTGGTCGCCGCCCGATACACCTTCCGCCGCCTGTTCCTCGCCGGCCTGACCGCGCTGCTCGCGGATGCGGTGGGCTTTGCCGTGCTCATGGTGATCGACATCCAGGTGATCCAGGATCTCGCGGTGACCGCCAGCATCGGCGTAGCAGTCCTGATCTTTACCAACCTGGTGTTGTTGCCGGTGCTGCTCTCCTACACCGGGGTCAGCCCGGTTGCCGCACAGCGCAGCCTCAAGGCGGAGCTGATGGAAGCCAACGACGCCAATCACGCCAAGCATCCCTTCTGGGCCTTCCTCGACCTGTTCACCCAGCGCAAGTGGGCGAGCATCGCGATTGCCGTCGGTCTGGTGATGGGCGCGGTGGGCCTCGCCGTGAGCTTCCAGCTCAAGATCGGCGATACCGATCCGGGTGCGCCGGAGCTGCGCCCCGATTCGCGCTACAACCGCGACAACGCCTTCGTCACCGCCAACTACGCGGCGAGCAGCGATGTGTACGTGGTGATGGTGAAGACGCCGCAGTATGCCTGCGGACAGTACGGCACCCTGATGGCGGTCGACGCCCTCGAACGCGACCTCGCGCAACTCCCCGGCGTCGAGGCGACCAGTTCGCTGGCGGGCCTTGCCAAGGTCGCCAATGCCGGCATGAACGAGGGCAGCCTCAAGTGGTTCGAGATCCCGCGCTCGCAGGACATGCTCAACGCCATCATCACCCGTGCGCCGCGCGAGATGTTCAACCAGAACTGCGACCTGCTGACGGTGTATGCCTACCTCAAGGACCACAAGGCCGATACCCTGAGCAGCGTGGTCCGGGTGGTCGAGGATTTCGCCGCGCAGTACGGCACGGACAAGGTGCGCTTCCTCAACGCCGCCGGCAACGCCGGCATCGAAGCCGCCACCAACATCGTCGTCAAGAAGGCCAATGTGCAGATGCTCATGCTGGTCTATCTGGCGGTGATCGTGCTGGCTTTCGTCACCTTCCGTTCCTGGCGCGCGGTGGTGTGCGCGATCCTGCCGCTGATGCTCACCTCGGTGCTCTGCGAGGCGCTCATGGTCGCGCTCAACATCGGCGTCAAGGTGGCCACGCTGCCGGTGATCGCGCTCGGCGTGGGCATCGGGGTGGACTACGCGCTGTACGTCATGACGGTGACGCTGGCCCGCCTCAAGGAAGGCATGAGCCTGTCCGAGGCCTATTACAAGGCGCTGATCTTTACTGGCAAGGTGGTGGTGCTTACCGGCATCACGCTGGGCCTCGCGGTCGCCACCTGGGCCTGGTCGCCGATCAAGTTCCAGGCCGACATGGGCATCCTGCTGGCCTTCATGTTCGTCTGGAACATGCTCGGCGCGCTGATTCTGCTGCCCGCACTGGGCCATTTCCTGCTGCGTCCGGCACGCGTGCCGGCGGTGTGAGAGAGGGAGTTACGACATGTACCGTCATTTGCTGGTGCCGCTCGACGGCTCAGAGCTGGCGACGAGCCTGGTGACGCAGGCGGTCGCTTTCGCGCAAGGGCTGGGGGCCCGCATCACCTTCTTCACCATGCGTAACGACTACGGTGCCACCTCCGAAGGCGCGCTGGCCCGCACGCTGTCGCCGGCGGCCTTTGCCGAAGCCTCGCTGGGCGAGGCCAACGCGATTCTCGCCAAGGCACGGGCCGCGGCGGGCGAGGCCGGGGTGGCCGCGGAAGGCGTCGCACGCGTCGGCCACCGGCCCTACGAGTTGATCCTGGACGTGGCCGCCGAGTGCGCCTGCGACCTCATCTTCATGGCCTCGCACGGCCGGCGCGGACTCAAGGCCTTGTTGCCGGGTTCGCAGACGCAAAAGGTGCTGGCGCATTCGACGCTGCCGGTGCTGGTCGCAACGGTCGAGGTCAACGCCCCGTGCGTGGCCGGCGAAGCCGCGATCGGCATCGTCAAGGACGAGCACCGCGCGATCGCCGCGGTATGCACCGGACTGCGCCAGCAGGCGGCGCTGGCCCGCAGCGGCGGCGAAGTCGATGTCGCCCTGCTGACGTCGATGCTGCACTATCTGAGGGTCTTCCCCGAGACCCTGCATCACCCCAAGGAAGAGCAATACCTGTTCGCCCGGCTGAGTGCCCGCACTGACGGCTTCGACGAGCAACTTGCCGAGCTCGAGGGCCAGCACGACGAGGGCGGCGTGCTGCTTGCCGAGCTCGAGGCGCGCGCCACCGCCCTGCATGCGGCGCCGGGCGATGCGTCAGCGCTGGCCGCGCTGGGCGAGGCGGTGGAGCGCTTCGTCGAACTGCAGTGGCGCCACCTCAACATCGAAGAGAAGCTGATCCTGCCGGCGGCAAGGCAACATCTGCTGGCAGAGGATTGGGCAGAGATCGAGCAGGCCTTCCGCGACAACGCCCGCTTCGCTCGCGAGGGTGAAACCGCCACCGCCTTCCGGCAGGTCTTCAGCCGGCTCATGAACCAGACGCAGCCATAGTCGAGCCGCCTGGCGCACTGCTGCACGTGCGGTGCACGCCGGCTAGGTTACAGTTAGGCAAACGGCCCGCGCGAGGCCGTCAGCTGGAGACATCATGGCAGTACCCAAGCTCATCGAGCAGTTCAACCTGCGTTCGAGGCTGCGCTTCAACATCGACGCGGGCCAGATCTGGCTCGACGAAAACCGCATGTTGCTACTGCACGCCAAGGCGCTCGGTGCACTGCGCCGCGAGCTGTTCGACAGCCTGGGCGCGCGCCGCGCTCAAAGCCTGCTGCTGCGCATGGGTTTCGTGTCGGGCCAGCAGGACGCCGAACTGGCGCGCAAGCTCTACGGCGAGGGCGATAACTACGACGTGTTCCGCATCGGCCCCGAGCTTCACGCTTTCGAGGGCCTGGTGCGCGCAACCATCACCGAGGCCGAGATCGACTGGGAGAAAGGGTCGTTCTTCGGCGAGGTGGAATGGGAAGGCTCATGGGAAGCCGAGTCGCACACCCACCACTTCGGGCCGGGCGACGAGCCAGCATGCTGGAGCCTGGTGGGTTACGCGTCGGGCTATACCACTCAGTTCTTCAAGCGCTTCATCGTGTTTCGCGAAACCCAATGTGTCAGTCGCGGTGATCCCAAGTGCGTGATCGTCGGCAAGCCGGCCGAGGACTGGGGCGACGAGGCCTATCTCGACTTCTTCCGGCCGGACAACGTCGAAGGCCGCCTGCGTGAGATGGAGGAGGAGCTCACCCACCTGCGCGGTCAGCTCCGCGGGCAGGCCGCGCCCGGCAGGCTGGTCGGCAACTCGGCCGGATTCCGCAGCGCCTTCGGCCTGCTCAGCAAGGCCGCACGAAGCCCGATCAACGTCCTGCTGCTGGGCGAGACCGGGGTCGGCAAGGAAGTCTTCGCGCGCTGGCTGCATGAAAACAGCGATCGCGCCGACAAGCCCTTCGTGGCGATCAACTGCGCGGCCCTGCCGAACGAGTTGATCGAGGCGGAGCTGTTCGGGGTACAGAAGGGCGCGTTTACCGGTGCCCAGCAGTCGCGCCCGGGGCGCTTCGAGCGTGCCGACGGCGGCACCCTGTTCCTGGACGAGGTGGGCGATCTCTCGCCTGCGACCCAGGTCAAGCTGCTGCGGGTGCTGCAGACCGGCGAGCTGGAACGGCTCGGCGACGAGCAGACGCGCAAGGTCAACGTGCGGCTGGTGGCCGCCACCAACGTGGATCTGCCCAAGGCGATCGCCGAGGGACGCTTCCGCGCCGATCTCTACTATCGGCTGGCCACCTACCCGGTGACCATTCCGCCGCTGCGCGAACGCAAGGGCGACATCCCGCTGCTGACCGCGGCGCTGCTCGAGAAGTACGAGCCGCTGTACAGCAAGAAGCTGGACGGCGTGTCGGACCGGGCGATGCAGGCGCTGCTCGGTTACGACTGGCCCGGCAACGTGCGCGAGCTGGAGAACCTGATCGAACGTGGCGTGCTGCTGGCGCCCTCGGGCGGGCGGATCGAACTTGAACATCTCTTTGCCGACCGGTCGCCGGCATCGTCCGGTGGCGCGCAGGTCGACGTCGAGGGGCATGTCGGCAGCGAGGCCGAGCATGACCGGCAGGATCTGTGCGAGCGGGTGCTGGCGGAAGGCTTCGATCTGCAGGAGCACGAGCAGCGCCTGATCCAGATCGCGGTGCGTCGCGCCAAGGGCAATCTTACCCATGCCGCCAGGCTGCTCGGCATCACCCGGCGACAGCTCGCCTATCGCCTGAAGCAGGCTACGGAAGCCGACGCCGACGATTGATCGGCAGGCTCGTAGAGATGCTCGCAAGGCCCCGCTTGTCGGGGCCTTTTCTTTGCGCCGACGGTCGGTCCGGATGCTGCGGTGCAGCTTGACGCTTTTGTCAGGCAGATCGGTGCGATGGACAAAATCGTCATCGGGCACCACGCCGGAATCTTCGCCATTTTCGAACAAGTTCAATAAAAACAATGAATTGAGTGTTCTGGCACGGTGGCTGCATTAGTAATGCTTAGGCGGGCATCAGAACCACATATCAAGCGGACCCGCCTGACAAGAACGTAAAGCAGGCTCGGAGGAGATACCGATGCAGCACCAGATCACCATCGAAGAAACCGGCGAACGCTATGCATGCGCCGAAACCGAATCGCTGCTTACCGCGATGGCGCGCAGTGGCCGGCGGGG
The DNA here is from genome assembly GCA_020444775.1 of Gammaproteobacteria bacterium. The sequence continues at coordinate 1,358 of JAGRHX010000417.1, read as the reverse complement.
CATCCCGCTCGGTTGTCGCGGCGGCGGCTGCGGTGTCTGCAAGGTACAGGTCACCAGCGGCGAATTCACCACCCGGGCGATGAGCCGTCAGCACGTCAGTGCCGACGACGAGGCCGAGCGTTGCCTGCTCGCCTGCCGCGTGTTCCCGCGTGCCGACGTGGCAGTGAAGGTGCTCGGCAAGATGAGCCGCGCGGTGTGCTCGCCGCGTCCGGACCCGCTTTGATTTTTTGCGTTTCCACATAACGACTCGAGGAGATAAGGACATGGCATTGACGGGCGTATTGCGTCCCGGTCACGCGCAGCTTCGCGTGCTGGATCTGGAAGAGGGAGTGCGTCACTACCGCGACGTGCTGGGCATGGTCGAGACCGGCCGCGACGCATCCGGTCGCGTCTACCTCAAGTGCTGGGACGAGCGCGACCACAGCAGCCTGATCCTGCGCGAGGCAGATCGGGCGGGCATCGATTTCTTCGCCTTCAAGGTGCTCGACGACGCGACGCTGGTTTCGCTCACCGATCGTCTGATCGCCCACGGCCTGACCGTCGACGAGGTCGAGCCCGGGGCCGACCCCGGCGTCGGCCGTCGCATCGGCTTCACGATCCCGAGCGGTCACCGCATCGAGCTGTTCGCGGAGATGGAGTTCTCCGACCGCGGCCCGCAGGTGATCAACCCGAACGTGTGGCCCGAGGAGCCCAAGGGCATGGCGGTCACCCGCTTCGACCACGCCCTGCTGTACGGCCCGAACATCCCCGACGTCGTCGAGATCTTCACCGAGGTGCTCGACTTCAAGGTCGCAGAGCGCGCCGACCTCGGCAACGGGGCGCAGGCCGTGTGGCTCACCACCTCGAACAAGGCCCACGACATCGCGTTCGTGGAGATCCCCGAGCCGGGCCGCTTCCACCACGTGGCGTTCTACCTCGAGACCGTGAACGCGGTCGTCCACGCCGGCGACATCATGGCGTACTACGACATCCCGATCGACATCGGCCCGACGCGCCACGGCATCACGCGCGGCCACACGATCTACTTCTTCGACCCGTCGGGCAACCGCAACGAGGTGTTCGCCGGCGGTTACACCTACTACCCCGACAATCCGACCCGAACCTGGAACGAGCAGGAATTGGGCAAGGCGATTTTCTACTACGAAAAAGCCCTCAACGAACGCTTTCTGGGCGTCGTGACCTGAGCGGGCACCATGGGATGAGACGCTGCTGGGGACTGGTCCAGGCACATGCCGGCCGGTTCCGGCGGCAGCCCTTTCATCCCAGTGCGGCTCACCCACTCTGTCAGTGCAGGATAACGAGGAATGCGGCATGAAAAAGATTAAGTGCGTCTTGATCGGTCCCGGCAACATCGGCAC
>JAGRHX010000416.1 GCA_020444775.1 Gammaproteobacteria bacterium | reverse complement strand
CGCGCCGGGACTGGTCGTCCTGCCGGAGGTCTTCAACAGCAACACGCACATTCGCGAGGTCGCCGATGGCTATGCCGAGGACGGCTATATCGCGTTGGCTCCGGACGTCTACTGGCGTCAGGAGGCAGCAGCGTTCCTGCCCTATACCGACGACGGCAGGGCCCGCGCCCAGTCACTTCGTGCCCGCCTCGACACCGACCAGTTCTGCTCCGATCTGGGTGATGTGATCACGGCCCTGCGGACTCGTGACGACTGCAGCGGGCGGGTCGCCGTGCTCGGCTTCTGCTTGGGCGGCAAGTTCACCTATCTGGCCAGCGTGCGCCATCGCGTCGACGCCGCCGTCAGCTACTACGGCGTGCAGATCGACGAGCACCTGCACGAGGCGGATTCACTGGACTGCCCGCTGCTGTTGCATTTCGCGCAGAACGACCCACACATCCCCGAGTCGACGCTGAAGACGATACGCGAGCGTCTGGGCAACTCGCCACACGTGCAGATTCACGTCTATCCCGACACCGAGCATGGCTTCAATCGCTTCGGTCACCCACCGTACAACGCGCAACAGGCAGCGCTCGCGCGGGAACGTACCCTGACGCATCTGCGCACCCACCTCTGACACGGAGACACCCATGAGCAACCCCATCTCGAGCATGAGCGCGGCGCAACTCAAGAGCGCCCTGCACGACGACCAGGAAATCGCCCTGCTGGACGCGCGCGAGGAGGTTCCGTTCGACGCCCGCCATCTGCTGCTCGCGTCGTGCGTGCCGCTTGGTCGGCTCGAGACACTGGTCGCGACCCTGGTGCCCCGACTCGAGACACGTGTGGTCTGGTGCGATGATGGCGAGCGAGACGCCGCCGGTCGCGGTCTGGCCGCGCGCGCCGCCAGCCGCATGGCCGCGTTGGGCTATACCGATGTGCACGTGCTGGACGGTGGCATCGCCGCCTGGGAGGCGGCCGGCTATCGGATCTATTCCGGCGTGCACGTGCCGAGCAAGGCTTTTGCCGAGGTCGTCGAGCACGAGGCCGGCACGCCGCACATCTCCGCCGCCGAGCTGAAGGCGTTGATCGACAGCAAGGCCGACATCGCCATCTACGACACCCGCTCGTACGAGGAGTATCACGGCAACAGCATCCCCGGCGCGGTCAGCGTTCCGGGAGCGGAGCTGGTGTACCGATTCAAGGACCTCACACCATCAGCGGACACGCTCGTGGTCGTGAACTGCGGCGGACGCACGCGCAGCATCATCGGCGCCCAAGCCCTGATCAACGCCGGCGTGCCGAACCGCGTGGTGTCCCTGAAGAACGGCACCCAGGACTGGCATCTGGCCGGCTACGAGGTCGTCAAGGGCGCCACCCGCCGTCCCCCCGCGGTCTCCGAGGCCGGCCTGGAAGCAGCGCGGGCGGGCGCCGCCCGGGTCGCGGGGCTGTGTGACATCAAGCGGGTCGACCGTGCCACCTTAGAGGCCTGGCGCAGGGACGGCGCACGCACCCTGTATCAGATCGACGTGCGCACCGAAGAGGAGTACCGGGACGGACACGTCAGCGGCGCCAAGCACGTTGCCGGGGGCCAGCTGGTCCAGGAGACCGACCGGCACATCGCGGTGTGGGGCGCGCGGGTCGTGCTGCTGGACAACGACGGCGTGCGCGCCACCCTGACCGCGTCCTGGCTGAAGCAGAGGGGCTGGGAGGTCGTGATAGCCGATAACGAGACGGCCGGTGGCGCCACCGAG
>JAGRHX010000415.1 GCA_020444775.1 Gammaproteobacteria bacterium | reverse complement strand
ACGCCTGGACCGACTTCCTGCCCGACAGCAAGAGCATCGTCGCCGATTGGATGCCGCCCATCTCCTGCGGCAACTTCAACATCAAGACCGGCAAGTGCTCTGGACAGAACTACTGAGCCTTGCACGCAAGGCCCGGCGGCGCCTGCCGCCGGGCCCGGCACCGGGCCGCCGGCGATGACGAAGCCCGTCCGGCGGTGAGATTCACCGCGCCGGGCATCCGCCGCCACGGCCCCACCCCCGGCCCCGCCCCGCGAACGGGCACCGATCACCACGCGTCCGGCGTGCAGCGGTGCGGCTCGACGGCGCCGCGATGAACAACAAAAGACACCGTGCCGGTTGCACAGCTGCCGGCATCGACTGACCATCCAACGCAGCCGCCTATCATGATGCTCCGCCTATCGATTGCGCCGGACAGACCGTTTCCAGGTTCCGGTCCAGCCACGCTGGGACGACGCGCACCGTCTCGGTCCCGCTCGGCATCGACCACATCCCCCATTCGACTGCTCGGTCTGCTCACGCTGCTGCTTGCTCTCGCCGCACCGCCGGTCGTCAAGGCTCAACCAGGTGACGAGCAGGCCTTCCAGGCTCAGCTGGAGGCCCTGGGCTCGCGCAAGTTCAGCGATCGCAAGACCGCGGTTCAGGCGCTCGCCGACAGCAGGCATCCCGGCACCGACCGTGTGCTGCAATGGCTGCTGGACGGCGAGCTGAAGTTCTCCAGCACGCTGAACCGTCCGGTTCGCGTGCTCGACGACGGCAACAGCCTCACCGACACGCTGAGCGGCGCGGCCGTCAGCAGCGCCGATGCCGGCCGTCTGTCCCGGATCTCGGTGAACAACGCTCTTCGCAACGCCATCAGCAGTGCCCAGGCCTTGCGTGCCCTGTCCGATCCCGACCCGACGGCCCGGCTGCAGGCCGTTCGAGCGCTGGTCGACAGTCCGGATCAAGAGGCTGCCCAGACTCTGCGTGAGCTGGTCGTCGACGAGAAGGTCGAAGAGATCCGACAGACCATGCACATGGCCATCGCCATGGTCGATATCGGCTCAGCACAACCGGAACGTCAGCTCGCGGCCGTCAACAATCTCACCGGCTCACTACGCCCCGAGGCCAGGGCCGCGATCGCTTCCGTTCTCGACAACGCGCCCGCGGATAGCGAGCTGGCCAGGGTGGCCCGCTCCGCGCTCGATTCGATAGAGACCCGGGTCAGTCTCTACAAGCAGATCCAGAACCTGTTCTTCGGCGTGAGCCTCGGCTCGGTGCTGCTGCTCGCCGCGATCGGTCTTGCCATCACCTTCGGGGTGATGGGCGTAATCAACATGGCCCACGGCGAGATGGTCATGCTCGGCGCTTACACCACCTATGTGATCCAGCAGCTGCTGCCCGGCGCGCTGGAGGTCTCGGTGCTGCTCGCGCTACCCGTCGCCTTCATCGTCACCGCGCTGATCGGGATCGCCCTGGAGCGCGGCGTTATCCGCTATCTGTATGGGCGGCCGCTTGAAACCCTGCTCGCGACCTTTGGCATCAGTCTGATCCTGCAGCAAGCAGTGCGCACAATCTTCAGCCCCTTGAACCGATCGGTCACCACGCCGGATTGGATGAGCGGCTATCTGGAAATCAATCCAGTGCTGACCCTGACCTATAACCGCCTCTACATCATCGCCTTCAGTCTGCTCGTGCTGCTGGTGCTGGTCGCCCTGCTGCGCTACTCACGCTTCGGCTTGCACATGCGCGCGGTGACCCAGAACCGCGACATGGCGCTTTGCATGGGCATCCGCAGCGCGCGCGTCGATGCCCTGACCTTTGGCCTGGGCTCGGGCATCGCCGGGCTTG
>JAGRHX010000414.1 GCA_020444775.1 Gammaproteobacteria bacterium | reverse complement strand
CCGGCGCACCGATCCAGCGACCCGGTCGGTACGTTCGAGCACGTAAGACGCGCCAGCGTCGCCCCCCCACGTCGAAGGCCGACGTCGAAGGCCGACGTCGAACGCCTACGTCGAACGCATCCGACCTATGTGACGATGTCCACGGGCCACCGCGCAGCGGCGTCTACGAGCGTCATCGCGGCACGCATCTCGAACTCGCGCGTCCCGACCACGAGCGTCCTCGCCGGAGCATCGTGACCGTGTGCATCCAGAACATGTGCATCCACATATAGGGGAATCAGACTATGAATCCGTCGCTCACGCCGAACACCGCAGCGGGACGCAGGCTGGTCGAAGCATTGGAGGCCAGGATCCCGGAGTTCTTCGAACGCGCCCGCCACAACGATCAAGCGTCGTGCTTCCCTTTCCAGAACTTCGAGGAGCTGGCCGGCGACGGCAGTCTTCGCGCCTGCATCCCGGAGCCGCTGGGCGGTGGCGGCGTGGAGAGCGTGGTCGACCTGGTCAGCGCGGTCAACCGGGTCGGTCGCGGCGACGGCTCAACGGCGCTGGTCTACAACATGCACCTCGCCCAGGTCTGGCTGCTGGCTCACTACTGGCGAGAGACGGTGGCGACCGGAAACCATGCCGCGGCGGCCGGGATCGAACGCTACCTCGAGCATCTGGCCAGGGAGAACTTCGTCATCTCCTCGACGGTGGCCGAGCCGGGCACCGACATCCTCCATCCGTACACCCGCGCCACGCCCTGCGAGCACGGCTTCAAGGTCAACGGCCGCAAGGCCTTCGGCACCGGTCTACCGATTGCCAAGGCGATGCAGGTGACCTGTCTGGCCGAGAGCGAGGAGCATGGTACGCAGTTCGCCATCGCGACGCTGGATCGACACGCCGAGGGTGTGCAGGTGCTGGACGATTGGGACGCGCTGGGGATGCGCGCCTCGGGCAGTCACAACGTCGTCTATCGCGACGTCTTCGTGGCGACCCCTGCGCTGGCCCTGCTCGGTCCCTGGGGGCGATGGTGCGCACCCTATCTGTTTGGCAACGTGGTCATAACCCTGGGGCTGGTGGCGGGCTTCCTGGGCATTGCCGAGAGCGCGCGCACGGTCATCGAGGCCCAGCTGCAGGGCGCCCGCAAGAATGCCGGACGCCGCCCCGCCGATCGGCCCGCGGTCCAGCACACGGTCGCACGTATGGAGATCGACCTGGCGGCGGCACGGGCCATGGTCGAACGCACCGCGCGCACCACGGACGAGCTGATCACCAGCTATAGAGGCAGAAACATGCCGGACGCGGTGCTGCACACGCTGATGGCCGACTTCCAGTGCACCAAGACCTTCGTCAACGAACGTGCCGTCGGCGTGGTCGACCTGGCCATGACCGCCTCGGGAGGGGCGGGCTACGCAACGGCGCATCCGCTATCGCGTCTGTACCGTGACGTGCGCGCCGGATCGTTCATGCAGCCGTACTCGCCGAACGAAGCCTACGAGTACATCGGACGGGTCTCACTGGGCCTGGAGCCGAATCTCGCCGACTACGTCAAGCACCCGGCCCTGCACGAGGGCTGATCTAGATGATCGGTCCCGGGGGCCATGGCCCCGCGCGGCATGCGCTGCGTGCCGCCGGGCGCGAGCAGCCGCTCAGCCATTGGCCCAGTTGACCAGCTCGCTCAGGACCCGCATGCCATCGTGTGGCATGCCCGCGTAGCTGCGTTCGGCCGCGCCCAACGCGCGGATGTTGCTCACACCCATACACCCCATCCAATCGCGAACCTGCAGTCGCAGGCTCTCGGGATGGACACCGACACTGGACACCGCCTCGCTCAGCACGCCACGCAAGGCCTGCTCGTCGTCGATGGGGCGAACAACCACGAACCTGGACATCGGGTGGTTCATCACATCGAAGGGCAGATCCGAGCACACCACCACGCTGCGCGGCGCGCGGCTCGTGCCGTTGACGAACCAACGCGCGCGGATCAGCTCACCTCTGCGCAGTGAGCGTATCCGTCCAGCGCTGCCCGACACGTCCATCGGCGGGAACATCGCGTCCCACTCGGCCAGGACACGACTCAGACGTTCCGCGTAACGTAGCGCCTGCTCGGCCGAACCGATGACGTAGTGGACCAGCGATGCGGTACAGGCGTGCTGGTCGGCGATCAAGGTATCGATGGTGGCACGCTCGGCGATCGCCTGTAGCGTCCCCTCGTCCTCGTCGGTCACGCCGCGCAGGTCGATGAGGCTCAGACCGAAGCGCGGATTGAAGAACACCGTGCGCGTGCCCAGAGCTCTCTCGCGCACGCTGCGAACGGTATCGGGTGCACCCCAGACGACCAATCGGTCGAAGTTGCCATCGGCGAACAGCACCGATTCGTAGTCGTCGAGCCCTCCGGGCCAGTACACGAAGCTGGAGTGGGTGGTCAGCGGGTGCCGTGGATCCAGATCGTGCATGGCGACACCCAGCAGTCCGGCCAGCAGGCTGGACTCGGCCGGGCATTTGATCACAGCCGCGCTCTTGCTGGCCAGGGCCCGCAGCCAGGACAACACCGGGATCAACGGCGCGTTGCCCGCCGTGACGTGCAGCTGCCGGGTCGGCAAGGCACGCACGCAGCCGCCACCCTCCGGTGCCCGCGCCCAATCGGCGCGCAGCCGCTCGCTGGCCAGCCACTCGGTCGCACCGACATGGGTCCGCTCCTGCATCGACACCCAGCCGTCGAGGAAACGACGACCCGCATGCCCACCCATGGCCAGCTCGCGATCGATGGCCGCCGCCAGGCCGTCGCCGTCGAGCAGCGCGGGCAGCTGGGCGAACGCCGCCGCCAGCTGCGGATCGCGCACCCGGACCCGGGCGAAGGCTGACTGCAGGCGCTCACGCAGCGCGGCGACGAAACGCAGCAGCTCGTCCACCTGTAGCGCGCACAGCGCATCCAACGCACGCGCGCCGCCGAACAACAACAGCCTCGGATCCAACCTGGGATAGACGAGTCGCGGCTGCTCGCCGACGACGAACACCCGGCTCGAATCGAACGGCTGATCGGCAGGCGGGGCGAGTCGGTAGCAGGGTGCGCCGTCGCCCACGCCCGACGCCGCGGCCCAGAGTCGACCCGACACCAGCATCGGCATGTGTAGTCGCGGCACACCGGCGTGCAACGCGGCCAGCAGATCCTCCAGCCGCGGCGCGCCACCGGCATCCAGACACAAGCTGGACATTGCCGCTTCGGTCTCACCCAAGGACACGGTGCCTCCCACTCAGCCGCCCACCCAGACACGTGACCAGCCGGCGCAGGCGGCGTGCGGCGGTCCGCCCGCCCTCACTGACAACGCTAGCCGCCACCGCCCTTCGCCCCACCGTCCTTGGACTTGAAGAAGCCCATGATCAGGGCCGCCACGCCAAAGCAGGCGATGCCCACGAACAAGGCGATGTTCTGCGGCAGGATGTCGAAGCCCAGGGAGAGCATGAAGACAAAGCCAATGATCATCAGGATCTTGGAGATGGTCGGCATCGAACGGCTCCGGTTGAAGGGCTTGTTGTGGAACTTGCTCGGGCGCGATGGGCGTCGGTCGGTCCGGCGTTCAAGGCGCTCAAGAGAACTGCCCGCTGGAGCCCATGATCATCATCATGGTCGCATAGGGCTCGCCGGTGAGCAGCATCAGGCCGTGACACAGCAGCACGGGTGTCAGGCTTCGTCGTCCCCAGATGAATAGTCCGGCGAGCACCAGCCCGAGCACCATCGTGAACGCAAAACCGATCCAGTTGAATCCGAACGCGCAGTGATAGGCGGCGAACAACAGCGCCGAGAGCAGTATCTGCAGCCACGCCGGCACACGCATGCGGTGCAGCTGGGTCAACACGAAACCTCGGGTGACGATATCCTCCAGCGGTACCAGCAGCGTCGCAGCCATAGCGACTCCGAACCGGAACACGCTGAGCTCGGTGATGTCGGTGCCGGGCGCCATCTGCGTCATGCCGTAGGCCGTGCCCGCACCCATCCAGATGCCGAACACCACCGCAAAGATGACCGCGGAACGTCGACTGGGTCGACACCAGCCGATATCAGCAAGGCCCAGATGGCTGGCCCGCATCAAGGCGAAGGTCAGGAACAGGCAGATGCCGTACGCGACCGCAAACACGACCAGCTGATAAACGGTGGCCTCGCGCACCGCGAAGTTCATGCCCAGGTACTCGGGCACCGGACCGAAGCACGGCCCGACCACCACCATCAAGGCGAAGGTGATGATCGACAGCGCGACCAGCGGATGCATGGCCGGTCCGGCCTGGGACGGCAGGGACGGCAGGGACGGCAGGGACGCGTCTGGGCTTTGGCTCATGAACGACGGTATCCGCATTCGAGAGTGAGGGGCGCAAGCGTATCCCGGATGCGGCCTGACCCGGCCCCTGCGGTCCGGCCTCGCCGATCCGCCCGGACACGGGATGCGCGCACGGAGCAACGACACAGGGCAGCCCTGGGCATTCCTGGGCGGCACTGGGACGGACCGAGCACCACGATTGCGACGTGTCTTATCCCCAAAGGTGGCAGGAGGTGTCAAGCCAGCCGTCTTGGGTGACGACCAGTCTATCGTCCGCAGCATGGTGAAACTTGTGTCCTCACCTGCGTCTCGCCCAAGCCAGCGCCGTTGCCGGCGTTGGTCAAATGCATGGTACAACGCCCGCCGGATGCCTGGGTTCACACCCGGCGGGCAGCGCGTCACCGCCAACGGCTTGCGGCTCGGGGATACCCACTCAGGCCGCGCGCAGTGGCTGTCTTGCGACCAGCACCTCTGAAGCGGCGCGCACCATCGCAAAGGCCAGCGCGTCACCATAGACCCGCGCGCAGTCATCGATGATCGTGTCGACGTCGGCGCCGGCGACCAGCCGGGTCCGGATCCGCTCACCATGCATCAGCCAGTACTCGGCCGAGGCCAGCTCCAGCAGCGGGCGCGCCGGATCCGAGCCCAGGTGAACCAGGGTTCGCTTCAGAAAGGCTTGGCCGCGGGCTGTCGGATCCTGGATGATGCCTTGCTTGCTCTGCACGGTTGTGTCCCTCGAGTGTCCCCTCGACTGGGGTATGCCCGGATCGGGGTCGGCCTCGACCGGGTTATCGCCAAGGTCGTGCCGGCCATGCTCAGGCAGGCCACGACCGCGCACCACGTCCGGTTCGGAGCAAGTGGCGGGCCAGACCCGCGGGCGCTGCCGCGCACGACCGTCGGTCGCCGCCAGAAGGCCGTGTTTCGGGACATAGGCGCGAACGGATTTCTGGCACCGCGCGCGGATGTCCCGGCCTTTGGGAAACCTGCCCTCGGCACGACGAAGGCCGAAACCGTGCGCGGCGACGACAAGCGCTGTGCAAGCCGCACAGGATGTGCTGGAGATCCGCAATCTGCGACGAATCTGCACCCCAGGCACAGCTTCCTGGTCCGGACCGGAGATCGAACCACGATGCCGCTGAAACCGCTTCGCCGCGCCTTGCTGGATGCGATCGATCAGCCACCACATCGTCTGAAGCTGGGTCTGCACGCCGTCGCGACGAGCCGCTGGTTCGAGCTTTACGAGGACGACGATCTGCAGCTGCGACGCAAATGGCATCTGCTGGACACGCACGAGGACGTGCTCGCCACCTGTACCGGCAGCGAGAGCGCCCAGGCCGAGCTGCTCGGCTCGATGGTCGAGCATCTGTGCCATCATCACCCGGATCGCTACCGGCGCTGCAGCGTGCGCGGACGACCACACCTGCGGCTGCCGAGCCTGCGTTGCCTGCTGGCCGTCGACGGCCGCGACGAGCCACCCATCGCGACCGCGGCACGGCTGGTGAGTGACGACCTCTGTCTGATGCGCGCGGATGGTGAGCACGCTCATACCCTGGTGGCCGCGGCGGTGTGCTTTCCGACCCGCTGGTCGCTACGCGCCAAGATGGGCTCGAGCATGGCCGCGATCCACGCTCCGGTGCCGGGCTATCAGGCACGCATCGGCACGGCCAGCGACCGGCTGATGAGCGCGGTCGGTACGCAGCGCCCGCTCGAGCGCGAGAACTGGTCGGTGCTCGACGACGCGGCGCTGTA
>JAGRHX010000413.1 GCA_020444775.1 Gammaproteobacteria bacterium | reverse complement strand
GCAGGCTGTCGCACCGGTTTGCGGATCGTGCACCAGGAATCCGTAGTTGTCGTTCAGACAAGGAAACATGTGGACCTGAAGCCCGGCCATGGCTGCCTCCCCTAGCGGTTGAAATCGATTCCCAAGCATACCAGCCGCCACGCCTCACAGGGCGTGACGACTGATGAGACCATGGAATGACGGCGGATGGCCGACCTCGGACACGGCTGCCACGCACGGGGAGATATCGGTGACCGCGGCCACTGATGGCCAGGTGCACCGGCGGAGCCCCTGGTCGTCAGCGATCGCTGTACTGCTTTTCCAGCTGCTCGCGCCGCTCCTGAGCCTCGATGCTCAGGGTTGCGATCGGGCGTGCTTCCAGCCGTCCCAGACCGATGGGCTCACCGGTCTCCTCACAGTAGCCGTAGGACTCGTCCTCGATGCGCTTCAGCGCCTGGTCGATCTTGACCAGCAACTTGCGATAGCGGTCCCGGGTGCGCAGCTCGAAGCTGATCTCCGTCTCACGGCTCGCACGCTCGGCCTCGTCGCTGACATCGCGAGCGGCGTCACGCATCTGGTCGATGGTCTGCTGGGACTCGTCCAACAGACTCTGGCGCCAGGCGAGCAGCTTCTGACGAAAGTACTCGAGCTGCTTGGGACCCATGTACTCCTCTTTTTCGGAGGGCTTGTAGTTCTTTGCTAGCTTTACCTTTTGGGCCATTGACCTGTCCTGATATCGACTCAATGTCGCGAGCAGCGCTGTCGTATACCACAACGGATGTGCATCTACTACTACGTCCGTTGGTTGTCGTGACCGATCCGTCAGCTTCGCTCACCGCCGTTCCGAATCGGTGCAGCCTTTGCGTCGATCGGGTCGAAGCCCCGGCTTTTCAAGCCACGCATGCCCTGTTTCGGTGCCGTCGAATCGGACGGCCAGGACATTACGCTCAGGCCTGACAAGCACCGTGGGCCTGGCGCCTGAACGGACGCCACGGTCGACGATGGCAGCCCTCAACCGTAACCCAGCTCGAGCCGTTGGACAACGTTCAGTCCTGCGGATCCACACCTATGATCTCGATGACCCGCGCCTGCATCTGCTGCATGCGCTCGGGGGTACGCGCCTCCAGGGTCATGCGCAGCAGCGGCTCGGTGTTCGACGGCCGCACGTTGACCCACCACCAGTCGGCATCGTCGACCTCGCCGGTCGCGAGGGTGATGCCGTCGAGCATGTCCGTGCGCGCCCGCGGAAAGGCCTGACGCAAGCGCTCGATGGCCGCCTGTTTATCGTCCACCTCGAAATTCACTTCACCGGTGCTGTGGAATTGCAGCAGCTGGTCGGCATGCTCGGCCAGCGAGCGCTCGCTGCGGGACAGGATGCCAAGCACGCACAGCAAGATGATCTCGGAGTTGTCCGCAAACCAGTTGTCGCGGAAGTAGTAGTGTCCGGATAACTCACCGCCGAACGGCGCGTTGCAGGCCCGCATGCGCGCCTTGAGGAAGCTGTGACCGACCCGTTCCTTCTCCGGTCGGCCCCCGGCCGCCAGGACGGTCTTGGGCAGGATCCATGACGAGCGCAGGTCGTAGACGATGGCCGCGCCAGGCTCCTCGGCGAGAACCCGTTCCGCGACCAGGGCGGTGATGATGTCGTTGCCCAGCGCGCGCCCGCGGTCGTCGACGAAGCAGCAGCGGTCGGCATCACCATCGAACGCCGCGCCCAGCTCCGCGCCGGTCCGGCCAACCAGGGCCTGCAGGTCGCGCAGGTTGGATTGCTTGAGCGGATTCGCCTCGTGGTTGGGGAAGGTCCCGTCCAGCTCGTAGTACAGGCCGTGGTGCTCGATGTCGGGCAGGGCCTCGAGAATCCGTGGGAAGGTATGAGCGGCCATGCCGTTGGCCGCGTCACTGGCAATGCGCACCGGTCTTGCCAGGTCCGCCCAGCGACAGACATGGCTGGCGTAGTCGGTGAGGGTGTCGACGCTGCGCAGACCACCCGGGCGCGCGGCACGAGCAACAGGCTCGGCGCTCAACGCCTCGATCGCCTTCAGACCGCTGTCGGCACTGATGGGGATGGCCTGCTCGCGGGTCATCTTGAAGCCGGTGTAGCCGGCCGGATTGTGACTTGCGGTGATCGCGATGCCACCGGACGCCTCGAGGGAGGCGGTGGCGAAGTAGGTCTGAGGCGTGCTCGCAAGACCGATGTCGATGACGTCGAGCCCGGCGGCACGTATGCCATCAATGCACGCGGCATGGATCTCACCGGCCATGGTGCGCATGTCGTGTCCGACCACCACCGCGCCACGGCCGATGTGACGGGCGAAGGCATGACCGATGCGCTGTGCGGCATCCGCGTCGATCTGGTCCGGGTAGGTGCCCCGGATGTCGTAGGCTTTGAAGATGGTCATTTGGGTGGGCGTTGGTCGGAAAGTGAGCAGTGCGCATCAGTGAACGAGTGGTCGCCAGATGACGACCCAGGATGCACCCATGACAACAATAGAATGTGTCGCTCCGTCGAGTCTCGACGGATTGACCCCAATCACGACGATCTGCACGTACGCCGAAGAGCGCCGGCAGCGTACACATAAATATATCCACGGATGACTTGACCGCTACCCTCCTTCGGCGATCTGTGAACTCATCGACAGCACTGCGTCCGCCGTTACCTGTTTCCTTAGCCCCGGACGATAGCCTCGTCAGTGTGCTATCCCGATCGCCGGCGCAGCCACCCAACGAACGTGGCGCAATTATATTGGCGTCTTCGGCAACGCACAGATGCGATAAACTCCCTGCAAGAACTTAAACGTGTATCTGCTTTCGGGAACGCAAACGGGCGTGACACAAGGAAGACCGACAGATGTAAGCGCCTGGAAACATGTCACGTCTTTAGCTGCGCAAGAGTGTGGCCTATCCCACACAAACCCGACTGCAATCATCGACTGACGCACAAGGAGCAGAAGAAACTGATCTTCGGTGCAAGAAACTGGGAAACCGCTTTTCAAGGTCCACGGCTACCGAGCCGATAGGGTCGGTCAGCCATAGTCCAAATTGCCATCAGTCGAGTCATTGACGCTGCTGGTCAAGGGCAGTGCTTCCATATCTGCTCAGCTGGCCATCTTTTTAATCAGCCCTCTGTATCACCGCGCTCAGAACTGCATGGGATCAAGCCAGACATCCCTCCGAGGGGAGGGAAGGAAAGCGAATGTGAAGTACTGGAGCAGTCACATAAATCGCAGAAACACCGTTTACGCCAGGTCAACTATGACAGCCATCCGCCTTGCTTTTCTGACCCTCGCGCTCTTCTTGTTCAGCGCAACAGGCAGCGTGACAGCGGGCGTGCTCAACGTAAAATTCGTAGACGGTGTTAATCAATCACCGCTTACTGCCTTATCCGCTACCGTATTCGAACAGACTGCAACCGGTCTCGTCTGGAATCAGACCGTTCAGAGCGGGGACGATGGAGGCGTCACGCTGGACCTGCCCGGACTCGGCGCC
>JAGRHX010000412.1 GCA_020444775.1 Gammaproteobacteria bacterium | reverse complement strand
TCAAGTCGACCGATCTCGCCGACTATCTGGGCCAGATCTTCCTCGGCAGCTCCGGTGGCGGTGGGTCACGACGTACCGATACCTCCGGATCGGTGGCGCCGGGCCTCGCCTCGGCGACCGTCGGCAATGCCGCCGCGACGAATACGACCGCGAATCGTGCCGGCGGCAGTTCACGGCGCTCGAGCCGCTTTGGTGCCGGTTCGAGCAGGGCCTCGACCGGAGCGTCGGCCGGCCCGATCAGCGGCGGCGACTCCGACATCCGCATCACCGCCGTCGAGGAAAGCAACCAGCTGCTCGTGATGGCGACGCCATCCGAATGGGATTCGATGCAGGCCGCGATCCGGCGCCTCGACATCACCCCGCTGCAGGTGCATATCGAAACCAAGATCCTCGAAGTGACGCTTTCCGGCGATCTGCAGTACGGAGTGAAGTGGTGGTTTTCCGGCCTGACCGGCGAGGGCTACGGTGGCGTGTACGAGAACGACCAGGGCACTGTCTACCCGAACCCACTCGACAGGCATCGCGGGCTTGGCGGCGCGGCTGCCACGCCGACCGCCACGGGCTCGAATATCTTCGCCTCCTACCTGAACAGCAAGTTCCAGGTCGCGCTGAGCGCGTTGCAGACCAGCGGTCAGGCCAAGGTGCTGTCGGCGCCTTCGTTGATGGTCATGAACAACCAGGAAGCCCAGATCAATGTCGGTACGCGGATCCCGGTGCAGACGCAAAGCATCATCGGACTCGGTTCGGTCACCAACACCGGCACCGGCAACACGACCACGCAGACCGGCATCGGCAATACCTCCTATCTCGATACCGGCGTGATCCTGCAGGTCAAGCCGCGGGTCAACCCGGGCGGCCTCGTTTACATGGAGGTGTCGCAGGAGGTCAGCAAACCCGGGGCGATCGGCGCTTCCGGCAATCCGCCGATCAATACGCGCACCCTTGATACCAGCATTGCCGTGCAGAGCGGCGACACGATCCTGCTCGGCGGCCTGATCTCCGAAGATGACCAGACCAGCGAGGACGGCGTGCCGGGCCTGAGCCGGATTCCAGTCCTCGGCAAGCTCTTCGGCAGCACCAAGAAGGGCCGCCAGCGCACCGAGCTGATCGTGCTGATCACGCCCCAGGTCGTGAACAACTCCGACGAAGCGCGCGAGGTCACCGAGGAATACAAGCGCCAGTTCCAGAGCCTCGCTCCGCTGCGTGTGCAGATGAGCAAGCCGTCATCCCCAGCCGAAGAGCCGCAACAATGAGGAATGCAAACTTGATTCAAGCACTAGTACGCCGAGCAGCAGTCGTCGTGGCTATTGGCCTTCTGTTGGCCGGTTGCGCCAGCAACGGATCCCGGCCGGACGCCCAGCCTGACGGCAAGGTGGCCGAAAAACGGGCCATCGAACGCTGGGAATTCCTGATCAAGCATGAGGCCGAAAAGGCCTACGACTATCTCAGTCCGGGCTACCGCGCGACCAAGAACCGCGAGGAATACGCCAAGGAAATGAACAATCGGCCGGTTCGCTGGACCCGCGTCTTGCCGTATCGCACCACATGCGACAAGCCCGATGTCTGTGTTCTCGACCTGCAAATCGATTTTGCAACAAAGATGCCAGGGGTCGGAACCGACGTGAGTTCGGTCGGTTTTGTGAAGGAAACCTGGTTAAAGACCCGTGGCAAGTGGTATCTGTTG